>JASLRP010000130.1 GCA_030743915.1 SAR202 cluster bacterium
TCGCCTTCTGGAATTGTCAACGTTCACCAACTGCGCAATTTTCACTTCATTTATACGCAATCCGACGCTCGTTCAGCAGAAAGAAATAACTACTCCAGCGTCAGCTTTCCGTCCTGAAGCACAACCTGGCCGTTGACCTTCATCGTGGCGTCGGAGAGGAACAGCCACTGATGGTAGCTGGACAGGTACTCGCCGCCGGACTCCTGATTGTCTCCGAGACTGAATCGCAGAATGCCGTCGCCGTAGCCATAATATGGGATGACCTTCTCGTGCCCTGGCAGCATCGTGAGGGCCGAGCTTACGCCTGCGTTGAACTCGCCAAATCGGTCGAAGTCGCCGTTCTGCAAACCCCACATCGCCTGCACGTAGTCGTTGTGATGCTGAGAGCCGATGCTTGTAATTCGATTGTTCGCGAATTCATAGGTGAGTGTCCCGACTTCGCGACCCATGAAGGTCTCGTTGGAGCAGACGAGCGTGCCCTCGGTGTCGAGGATGTCCACGGTCCTGATGGCGCCGGACGGCAACTCAACCTCGCGGTCGCGCGCGCTGCCGGGCCGGGCGTAGCCGTTGATGAACTCTTTGGAGGCGTCTCCGTTGTTTCGATGGAAATGGGCGTCCTTCAGCCGGAAACTGATGTCGGTGCCCGCCGGGTTGGATATTTCGATCGTGTTGTTTCGCAGCGCGTCAATGAGTCGTAATTGGCGCGCATTAAGCGCTTCGTAGTCGATGTACAGTGCCTGCTCGTACATTTCCGACAGCTTGCGGAATGTGTCTGCGTCGCGTTGCTCTATCATCCAGTGGAAGTGGATGGCGCGACCCTGCCATGTCTTCAGGATCTTCTCCGTCTGGCCTGGATTCAGGTTCCAATGGTTGGGAAGCCACAGGTAGATGTCCGCCAGATCGAAGAGCGATTCGAGCGCTTTGTCTTCCATCTCCATCAGTTGAGCGTCCTCACGGCGACGGTCTTTGAGTCGGACAGATTGAAGGCCCGGAGAATAGAGCATTCCGGCGAACAACTCTACCGCGCCGGCTTTTATGATCTCGATACGCACTTGCTCCAGCAGTTCTGGGAAGTAGGTGGGGTCGGCATGGATGAGGAATCGTTCACCAGGTTGAGTCTGAAGCGATTCATGCACGATGAGTTTGGCCATTCTCGACCAGTCGCCTTGAAAATCATACGGTGGCGCCATTGTTACTCAGACCTCCACTTGTCGGACCTGCTGGATTGTTTGGTTGGAGAACAGGTTAACAACAGTTCCTGAGACGGTCAATCACACCGGATTCGCGGCCATTTCAAGGTTGATCATCAAGTTGGGATGGCGCGTTTCATCGTTTGGAGTTATACTACCCACGCGATGAAATTCATGAATACCTGCAAGTGTATGAGGTGACATAGAGGGAGCAACTGACTCCCGGCATCGCGCCGGCATATTTCAACTGAAATTGTGACCCTCGTCTGACGTTAGACGAGGGTTTTTTATTTGCCAAATTTGAACAGTTGAAGATTACAAGTGGAGAAGATGCTCAAGGTATCGCATCGCTGTCCCAGAACACAGAAAACACAGGAGGAGCCAGATTGACGAATTCAACCCCTAGTGACCCCGGCGTCTTAAAGTCGGTGTTCAGTTTTCCTCTTACAGTGAACGAAGTTTCAGCGCGCCTTGTGGCCGCGATGGTAGTGGCGTTGTCGCTGGCAATCGTCATCACCGGAGTGTGGTGGCTGTTGCCGATTCTAGCCTACGGCTTTCTGGCGAGAGTCCTGACCGGCCCTACTCTCAGTCCCATAGGCCTTCTGGCCACGCGAGTTTTAACACCTCGATTGGGATTTTCGGAGAGGATTGTCGCAGGCAGACCCAAGCAGTTCGCTCAGGCCATCGGACTGATATTCTCGACGACGGCCCTTGTTTTGTATCTGGTGACGGACTCGATGACGGCATCCAGGGTGGTCATCGGAATTCTGACGGTGTTCGCCGCGATGGAGTCCGGTCTGGGCTTTTGCTTCGGATGCTACGTTTTCAATCGGCTGATGCTCTGGGGAGTCATCCCGGAGTCGATATGCGAGGAGTGCAGAATCAGCCCGGCGCTTCTGGCTGAGATGGACTAGCCGGGGGCGAAAATTCGCAATTCGAGAAAGGGCAGGGGACTCAAAACCCTGCCCTTTTTTGTTTGCCTGTAGGTTTGACGATCAAGTGATCAGCATCAATGCTGTAAGATAGCGACCACCACCGGAAGCTTATTCGTCATGTTCGACAGATCGGCGCTTCTACGGATTCACCTTTTGAATTGCGGCTCTAACCTCGTCAAGGCTGAAGTTCACAGGATCCATGGGGCCGTTGGCTCGCTGAGAGGTGAAAGCAGTGAAATAGTCTGGCAGCCGCGGCCTTGCTCCGCCGCTGGGCAGCGGATCGAACACGCCGTTATCGAGGCTCACGGTCACGTAGAACTCATCAAACAACTTCATGCTGGGGCCATCCCCTGCCTCAAGAAGAAACAACACGACCTGTTGGTCAGTTTGCAACGCCGTTACTTGCTCAGTCAACAATCGGTCGGTATCCATTCGCGCCACGATAATTGTGCTGTCGGTCACGCCTTGTATCGTCTCCGTTACGTCTATCTCGTAGTACACCATTGGGATGCCCGGCCCATGCAGGTTCAGTGTTTTCTGCAGAAGACTGAGTTTCTTCCCGTAATCGGTTTCACGCCCTACGATGCCTTTCACGGTGCCGATAACTGCCGCATCGGCATAATCTGAGAGACTTTCAATCGACGTGTGCCCCTGCATAGAGGCCGTGGATCGTTGCATCGCCGGTTCTCCCTCTCGTATGCCAACCCACCATACCAACACCACCAAGGATGCCAGCGCTCCGGCCAGTGCAGGGAGAACAACCTTTTTATTGCTACGAATCATTGTCACGACCTCTCCCTAAGTTCAGTATATGTAATCGACACCATTGACGTCATCAAACGACGGGCGATCACCACATGTCCATCTGATCGGCACTGTCATGGCATGACATGAACCCGTCACATGGTCGAGTCCATAGGCATGGCCCATCTCGTGCATGGCGATTACCTGATTCTCGTCTTCGTCCAAGTCATATTTGGTGTTGAACTGCATGTTAACTTCGTTGCCGGAAAATGTGTCGTCTCCATCGCACGAGTAAGCCACTTGGGCATAGTTGTTGTCTTCGTAGTAATCATCTGTGACATTGATTTCAGGATCAAGGCAAATTGAACATTCGTCAAAGTAGCCCGGAGCTGAAGTTAGATCCCAGTCCACTTCTGCCTCTACGAACCCAGTTTCAATGTCGGAATCTGAGATCGAAAAGAATCTATACGTAATTGGACTGATGGAACCAGAATCGTATGCGCATCCAAGCAGTGTGTATGCGACCGCAGTTGTGGCTGTGGCAAGCAGCATAACGTACGTAAATAGCCCTATCCCAACTGCAGTTGCCAGCATTCTAGCCGGTGTCGATCTCGCGATGCTTCCAATATGTATCATTACTTCCTCCTTCGCCAGATTGGATTGAGAGGATTGAAACACATGAAATATTCGTTGACAAACTATTATCAACGTGTAATTATGCATAAAATAGCGGTTTCCACCTATGTTATCGAAGTGTTGCTATTGTTACCTTAGATAATATTATATCATTATCAGATATCATCTATATATTTGGATCTCATATTATCTTTACATCATCAGGTAGATACTAACATCATGTCGATCCCATCGTAAGTATCTGAAGAATGGCGGGCGCTGGAATATGGCATAGTAAGTGAATCGAAACAGCAAGAACAAAACAGGAGACACGATGACAGACATCCCCCTTAGCGCCAGTGGCAAGACGGCTATGCAGGTCGCCATCGAGGTATCCCGCAAGGCTGGTGAAATCCTGACCGAACGGTTCTTGCGAGCGGTGACGGTCACGGTCCTGGATGCGTACCCGTCGGCCGAAATGGTCACCTTGTAG
>JASLRP010000131.1 GCA_030743915.1 SAR202 cluster bacterium
GCGATATCGGCGAGACAGCGATGCGTTTGAACGTCCAGGCCTCGCATGGTGGATGTGCCCACGACAAGCACGGCGGCCCTGCCAGAGCGAAGGACTCGAAACATCTCCGATATGGCTTGCCCCATTTCCGAGAAGTACCGCCGAAGTATTTTCGCTTTGGTGGCGTCCATCTCCGACAACGAAGATATTGTATTCTCTGAGGACTCCGGTAACTCCAGCGAATCAACGTCTGCGACTCGTTCGGCCCCGATGTACTTTGACCTCTTCTTCGTCAGGCTTCTGGTGGAGCGTCCCAGCCACACTAGAGAGAACTTGTGCGCTCGCATGTAGTCGATGGCATTGGCGTATGGGGGTGATGTGACAATGAAGTCCACCGCGCCGTCAGCCAAGGGCAACGCCCTGGCATCGCCCATCATCGGCTGGGCCTTCACATCAACCGGACTCACAAAACCCTGCTTCGCAAAATACGAAAGATTCTGGCGGAGTTTGCGGTCGAACTGCGTAATGGCGTTTCGAGGAGTCTTGGAATCGACCCTGTGCGGCCGGCCGTGGGCGAGGTCCATCGCTCGGCTGACACCGCCTGATTTGGTGACGATAATCGAGGAGAAGGTCAATTCCAACAGACGCCTCAGGTCTGTGCTGGAAACCTCCTCAATGGCAAGAACCAGGGCCATAAGCTCCCGCTGAGTCTCAGGCAGGAACCAGTAGTCGATGAATTTTCTCGTATCGCCATCGAACCTGGACTGGATTTCAGATTCGACAGTGTCGCCATCTTCCAGAATTTGCTGAGACCGGGCCACGACGTCTTGCTCGGCATTCTCCAGATCACGAGAATTCAGCGTCGTCTTTGCGTGGCTGATGCGAACGGCCAGGGGATCAATATCAAACCCCAGAGCGTTCCTTCCCAGCGCGACGGCCTCAACCAGGGCCGTGCCAGACCCCATCATCGGGTCCAGCACAACATCTGACGGTCCGGTCAACTGGCTGATGAACAGATGAGGGAGTTGAGGAGGGAATTTGGCCGCAAAAGCGTGGAGACTGTGGCCCCTGTGGTTGCTAGCGCCGTCGTGAAAATCCAAATCGCCAGAGAGCAGTTTTCTCATCTGGCTTTTAGGATTTATTTTCACTCTGGTAGTCATAGCGACATAATGTTAACCTGTGCGTCTATGTCAGGGATATACTGGCGAGAACACAAAATCCTCTTTAACTTGCTATTGAGTCGCAAATATAATCGATACATCGAACGCTGGGCATATTGGATCGGGCGCCGGAGGAAACATTGACCGAAGACTTTCTCGTAGCAACAGACCTGCGCAAGAACTTCGACGGGATTCAGGCCGTTGACGGCGTATCGTTCACCATCCGCGCTCAGGAGATATTTGGCCTGCTGGGGCCTAACGGCGCGGGCAAGACCAC
>JASLRP010000132.1 GCA_030743915.1 SAR202 cluster bacterium
GCGTCGAGGAATTGCTAGAAGATCCTCGTCTTGGAGACATCCAGGGTATGTCAGCAGGTTCTCCGGAGCTTACTCAGGTGATCGCCGACAAATTCAAGACGAAGACCGCTGACCAGTGGATTGAGAGGTTCAACCAATCTAAAGACCTGATTTTCGCCAAGGTTCAGTCCATTGATGAACTGGAGAACGACCCCCAGGTGATCGCCAATAATTACATCACAGATTTCAGTCACCCGGTCGTCGGTGACGTCAAGATGTGCAACTTCCCGGTCACGTTCAGTGACACTCCGGCGGGAATCTGGAACGAAGCTCCTGAGTTGGGCCAACACACCGAATCGATCATGATCGACGAGCTTGGCTACGATTGGGACGACATAGCCCGATTCCAAGAAGCAGGCACGATACTTTAGTATCTACAAGATTGGTGAAATGAAAACAGTCCGTCGGAGAGTACCCCGACGGACTGTTTTATTGGATAACTTTTACCGGCCTCATTCGAGCAGGAGAAGTGGAGCCAACGGTCGGGATTGAACCGACGACCTGCGGTTTACAAAACCGCTGCTCTACCACTGAGCTACGTTGGCTTGACGCGCATGAACAGTACTATTGTAGCGCAAACTTCGAGTGTCTACATAACGAAATTCGCCCAATTCACCGTAGCCCACAACATCCTGAATGCTCCGATGCCCAAGCCGTTCATTTGTTGATGTGATAAAACCAACACGCGTTGGAGTCCAGCGCATCTCAAGTTTGGATTTCCGGTGCGGACGCCTCCCGTCAGAGCCGAAGCTGTCCCACTCGCCCGAAGGACTGTGCAAATCCCGTTAGTCGTGCCATCCAAGCTAGGCAGGCTGAAGATACCTGGACGTTTCGTTGACTATGAACGATCTCAGGAACGAGCCAAGAGACGTGTAAAATCCGCACACATCTGCTTCCTGGAGGTTGTCGCACATCTCGGGAATCCACCATTCCAAATGCTCGTTAAAAAACTTGGATTCAGCCTTGGCGCACACTTCACTTTCCTCATCCAAACCCCGATCAACTGCGTACGCCCGTTTGAGCAGCAGCAGGCACATGAACTCCAACTCAGCGCCAACAAAGTCAGGTCGTTGAAATGACTGCTCCGCACGCTCGAAACCAAATGCTTTGTAAAATCCTGACACGTTCGCGATTCGCTCGTGGCGGTGGAAGATGTCATCGTCGTATACGCTCTCGTCGAGGCGGCACTGGGGATGCCCAACGAACAGTTCGTTGCATCCTCGCATGATCTCATCCGTGGACATTTCGGATAGGTCTCGCGTGAACGCTATTCCATCTGTCGTCGCTTCCGAATTCGATCCTGCGTCTATCATGACCTGGGCCAGGTCGGCTCCTCGATCTCGGACGGTCTGAGTCGTGTCGTCATCCATGAAGGCGAACGCCAGCGCGCAGAGGCCATAGATATTCGCTCGCGCCAATAGTTGATTCATCTCTTCTGAAGTCACTTCGTCCTCCTGGTAATCGTCCAGGTGACGCCGCCAACACCGACAACCGCGATCGCTAACACGCCGTTCATTGCCAGAATGAAGCTCGTAAGCAAGCCGTGCAGGGCTTACACTTGAGCATCAGAAACTGGAAGCGTTCGAGGTGACTCTCGAGCGCCTTTGGTTGCTGGAGGTTGCCGCCTTCTGGTCCATCAACTTTCAACGATACCCATGTCGATACTGATGCAATTGTCGTCGATCTCGCTTTTGCTCCACCACGTGTCAGTGGGGCAACGGGGGTGATTATTCCTGGGCCGAACTGCGCGTCCTCGGCGTCGATGGTTAACACTTGCCGCGTTCCACCAGGCCTTGAATAGGAGTGGTTATGTTGAACATCGATAGCGAATTTCCGGCGCCTTCGCTGGCCTGATCGACTGAATCGGTTCCGTTGAGGCGATTGTTCCGCCGCAATTGCGCCTTGAAATCGCAGAAGGTCCGTGTGCTGTGTATTTGTGGCTCGTGTCTGACGTCTGACGCGCCGGTTGTTAATGGAGGTCATGGCGAACTGTCTTTGAAGGCAGTGTTGTTCGCAGGGATACTCCATCTCCCGTTTAATTTCGCAGTTGCAAACCGTGGGCATAGCGATGATTTGCCATGCGGCCCGAGTTGCTAAAGAACCGTTGTAGTTTGTGTCGGTGAACTTCTCTCTCTTCCGAGATGAGCTGGCTGACGCGCTCTTTGCCTTTGATCAGGTATGCTGTGTGTGGCCCACGGAACGTTTGATTCGCAAACATCCCGAGGATTATCTTGTCATTCCATCCCATCATCAGGTATTCCTGAATTACAGTCCGGGCCATCTGGTCCACCGTGTCCACGCCATCCTTAGGGTCCAAGGGAATCCCGGTTTCGACGAGATCGAAAGAGTCGTGGGGATTGAATTCTTTTGTTGGCATGCCATTTCCCCTTAATTCCTGATTAGGTAATTCGCGACGGATTGCGCGCCTTATTTGAGGTCGCCACGGAGGTAGTATTTCTTTATTGGGTCTCGGAGTTGTGTCTTCAGGCAACCCTCGGCCCGCATGTCCGTGCCTCCAGACCACCGTCCTCTGCCTTAGCCAGCCTCAAAAGCGATCCTTTCGGCGCTTCCGAGGGGCCACGAGTGTCCACCCATAAACCATGTCTGATGTGTTTTGTGAATGTTTTCACTTTATGCGTGAGGATATCGTGATACGTCGACGCAAGGTTGTGAAAGAAGTGTGAGTGTTGTGACGAATCAGGCGCCCGGCCAGGCCCACGGTTCGCCGGGGGACAGCTAAAACACTGGGTCGATATGGCGCCGACAGATTGCAAATTGCGCAGTTCTCAGTTAGATTGCTCACGACAATTTCATCACGATGCGATGGGCGCTCACGGCTTCCTCACACAGAGGGTGCGACAGTGTAAGGCAACCTGAAACGGCGAGTCGGAGTTGAATCCTGCGCCGGGTGTGCCGATGTCGCATTGCGCCGCAGGAACAGATGGGAGAACAGGCAATGGAACAATTGGAAACCCTGATTGAGGAGTCTCACGCGCTGCACGGACACCTCTGTCCAGGCCAGGTCCTGGGCGTGAGGTTGGCCGCATTGGGGTGCAACCTGGTGGGTATCCAGGAACCTCGGGACAGCAAGGAACTGCTGGTATGGGTGGAGATCGACAGGTGCGCCACCGACGCGATTCAGTCAGTCACTGGGTGCAAGCTTGGCAAGAGAACTTTGAAGTTTGTGGATTACGGCAAAGTTGCCGCGACGTTCCTTAACACCACCACATCAGAGGCCTTCCGAGTCGTGGCCCGGGATGACTCACGTCAGTTGGCCCACTCCTACGCTCCCGATGCCCCGGACAAAAAGTCCGCTCAACTGCACGCGTACAAGGTAATGCCTGATGACATGCTGTTCAATGTTTATCGAGTCGAAGTGTCTGTTCCAGACACCGATCTGCCCGGCCGTCCTCTCACGCGGGTGACGTGCGCGATGTGCGACGAAGGCGTCAACGATGGCCGTGAAGTGGAACGGGATGGGGAAAAACTGTGCCGCGCCTGCGCGGATGGCACGTACTACCGATCTAGGTAGGGGCGACTGGCTGTTCGGGACCGCATTCACGCCACCTCGCCAGTGTGTTCTGATCAGCCGGGGCCGATGAACTGCTCCAGTGGCTGGGCAGGTGACTTGATCTCCAGAATCAGGGCATCTTCAATTGCTTCCACCGAATGTTCAACACCCTCGGGATGTCGGCACGCATCGCCTGGGCCAAGAATCACGGACTCCCCTTCGATCGTGCCCTTTATTCTTCCGCTGATCACGTAGCAAACCGACTCATGTTGGTGAGTGTGAGTGGGAGAACTGGACCCGGCCGGGTAGCTAATCTCCAGCATGTTCATGTTCTCGCCTGCCATCATGACCTTCATCGTGACGTTGCCCACGAAAGGCAGGCCCTCGACCGTGGTGAGTTTGAGGGTTTCAACCTGGTTGTTGTTGGAGATCAGCATCGTGGAGAGTCTTTCTTGTTGAGTGGCCCCATGTATGGGAATTCTATAGGGTGGGAGAATGCTGGAGCCAACGGACGGATTTGAACCGTCGACCTGCGGTTTACGAAACCGCTGCTCTACCACTGAGCTACGTTGGCGCGCGAGGGCGGATTAATGGGGCCGGCCTACCTATGGTGGTGGATTGCGACCGACCAAATCATCTTAGCATGACCAGAACCAGCATGCACAGTTACGATATTTACAGATCCTATACCTCGAAGGTGCTTTAACAATCATCGCTTGTGTGCTAAATTTGATATATAAGCAATCCAAATAGTCGCATAAAAACCCTCTCAGCGACGAGGCGCAGGCGCAGCAAATCGTCAGTATAAGGGTTTGTCTGACTTTTTTGGGATGTTTTGGCGAGGAAGTGATTCTTGTGATTTACAGGATTTAGTAGTCCGCGCCGAAAGTTAGGTTAGTTTTGACCAATCGGACAGGGACGTCATTCGAGGAGCGCGTCGGCCAGGTGCTGGTTGAAGCTGGGTTCATTACGGACGACCAGCTAGGCCAAGCTCGCGCCTACAGCGAGGAGAAGGGCGGCAGCCTGCTTGACAACCTGATGACCCTGGGTATCGTCGCACGCGAAACTCTGGTCACTGTCCTTAGCTTCCAGCTTAGAATCCCCATATTCGACCTCAAGAACCAGGACGTTGATTCCGACGCAGTGCGTCTGGTCCCTGAGGAGTTCGCCCGCGAACATCGAATCCTCCCCGTCAGCTTTGAGCCGGACGGATCGTTGCGGGTCGCCACGCTGATGCCCAACGACTTCCAGCTATCGACGCAGTTGTCGTCGATGACCGGACGGCAGACCAAGTTCGCTCTGGCGCTCAGCGGAGACCTGGACGAACTTAATCGACCGCACCTACGCGCGCGTATCTGTCCAACAGGCGCCTCAACCTGAGCCAACGCTGGAACCTCAGTTGGGCTCGGCCATTGACGTCGTCCCGACTCCTCAGCCTTCCGCCGACGCTGGCGGACTTATGGGGCCGAATATCGCCGGACTTCCCGCCGCACAGGCGGTCGAGATGGTGACGCTCCAGGCTGTGAAACGCCGAGCTTCCGACGTCCACCTGGTCCCTTCGTCAGACTCCGCCAAAGTGTTGTTCAGGGTCGACGGCGTTCTCACCGAGATCGTCGTGGTGCCCATAACGCTTCATGAGAGCATGGTGTCTCGTATCAAAGTATTGGCAGAGATGGACATCTCCGAGACGCGCCGACCGCAGGACGGAAGTTTCACCCTGGGATTCAACGAAAAATCTGTGGACTTTCGCGTGTCCAGCATCGGCACCACCTGGGGCGAGATGATGGTCATTCGTGTTCTGGACAGATCAGACGGTGTCTTGAGCCTTGAGGAAGTCGGCCTGGAGAACATGTCTCTCCACCACTGGCGACAGCTTCTGGCTCTGCCATATGGAATGCTGCTGGTGTCTGGACCGACAGGGTCGGGCAAGACCACAACTCTGTACGGCTCGATCATGGAACTGACCAAAGAAGCCGGAAACATCATGACCGTGGAGGACCCGGTCGAGTACAGGATGGAAAACCTCAATCAGATCGAGGTAAACCGGGGAGCTGGTATTGACTTCGCCTCCGGCTTGAGATCGATTGTCAGATTGGACCCGGATGTGATCCTGGTTGGCGAAGTCAGAGACGCAGAGACGGCCAAAGTCGCTGTTGATGCGGCGTTGACAGGTCACCTGGTATTGGCGTCGATCCATGCCAACGATGCATCGTCCTCTATCGTCAGGCTACTCGATCTGGGAATTGAACGATATCTCGCCGCGACTGCCGTGGCTGGTTCTCTTGCCCAGAGACTGGTTAGGAAAACCTGCCCCCACTGCAAGATTCCAGCCGAGCTTTCTGCGATGGAAGCAATGGCATATGAAGCCGAGATGCAGGAACCGGCAGGCGAGTTCATGATGGGTCGAGGGTGCAACTTCTGCGACGGCAACGGGTATATTGGCAGGGCCGGCGTATTCGAAGTCATGGCCATTTCCGACCCGATACGCAAACTCATCGCGGCTGGCGCCAGCGGTCAGGAACTCAGGGCGCAGGCCCTGGCAGATGGCATGGTGCCCCTGCGGAGAGCCGGCATGGTCAAAGCTCAAGAGGGAGTCACCACGGTCGGAGAAGTTATGCGCAAAGTCTTCTTCATGGACTGAGTGAGGATCGTCATTGGCAATACGTTACGAGGCTTATACCTGGTCTGGCGATAAGGTCAAAGGCGTCCTGGATGCAGACACCGAAGAGGACGCCTACGAACTGTTGGCCCAGGAAGAGCTTATTCCATATAAGCTCAAACCCGTCAAACCACGCAAAAGCATGGTCCAGGTTGCGCCAAGCCTGTTTCAGCCCAAACCCCAGGACATTATCGATTTCACCAGACAGATGACGTCTCTTCTCAATTCTGGCATTCCTCTGAGGAGGGCGCTCACGACTCAGATGGATCAGACTAAGAATCCTGGCCTCAAAGAAGCCTTGAAACAAGTGATGAATGACGTCGAGAACGGCGAACGCCTGTCTGACGCTTTTGGCAAACACACCACGGTGTTCCCCGACTACTACATCCGGCTCCTGAGGGTCGGGGAAGCAACTGGCGGCGTTTCGGTCATGTTGACTCAGTTGGCTGATATCGTCGAGCGCCGCAAGGCTGTCAGAGACAAGGTCAAAACCGCCATGTTCATGCCGGCGATTACGCTGGTCGTGGCGCTGGTCGCAGGCGTAATATTGATGACTTTCGCCTTGCCTGCGGTGGTGGACATGTTGGAGGAGTTCGGTGGCGAGCTTCCCCAGATAACGCTGATTGTCATCGCGATTGCCGATTATTCTCAGGCGTATGGTGTGTTCGTTCTGATAGGCATGGCCATAATTGGTCTTGGGTCTGCTGCCGCAGTGCGCACTAAATTGGGCGCATCGATCCGCGACAATGTCGCTCTGCGGATTCCCATTTTCGGCGGCGTTATCATGAAGAGCAATCTGTTCTCGCTGACCACCAATATGGTGACGATGCTTGAAGCAGGCGTGCCTGTGATCGAGTCCTTGCGCCTGACTGAGCAGAGCATGGGCAACACTGTCCTGAAAAAAGGCTTGAACAACGTGATCAACAGTGCTTCTGAGGGCACCAAACTTGGACAAGCATTCAGCCAGGAGAAAGCTTTCCCATCGTTGCTATCCCAGGCCATCGCTATCGGCGAGCTTCGTGGCAGCGTTGTCGATACCTTGCGTGGACTCGCAAACTTCTACGAACAGCAGACCAACCGCGCGGTCAGCAGCATGACAGAGATGATTCAGCCGTTGATAACCGTTGCCATCGCCGTGTTGGTCGGATTCGTGGCCGTGGCTGTAATCTCAGGCATATACTCAACGATCACATCTATCGAATGAACAAATATCTCGATCGATTCAAACCGAAATCAGCCCGACGCTCGCTGGCGAACCAACCCGATAGTTGGCGCCAAGTCCCTCGAATCAGCATCACTCCGACCGTTGAGACACGCCACATCTCTCCAATCGTCGTAGGGGTATTGGTTCTGATTGTGTTGATCGAACTCGTCTTCATATATAACCGGTTCAACGAATTGAACAGCACCAGGGTGGGCGTCGTGACCCTGAGCGCTGCTCTTGAAAAGGCAGTGACCGCCGAAGATGACGAGACGTTTAGAGTAGATGATCTGACAGAACAGTTGAATTCGATGAATGCGGCTCGGGATAAAATAACCTCAACGTACGCTTTGATATCAGGCAGTCACATACTCTGGGGAAGGGCTTTTACGCCCTTGTTCGATTTTGACATTCCCGGCCTGAGTTTGACTCTGGCAACCGCCGATTTGGAAACGCGGCAGCTTGTCATCACGGGCGTGGCCCGGGATGTGGCGGATGTCGTCAGCTACCGGGCGCACGTGGAAGTCCCTGACTCGCCTCTGGACCTGGTGAGTGAGAGCCTTCAGCAGGTCGAAGGGAACCTCCTCCAATACGACGCAGAATTCAGGTTGAAGTAACGCTACGTGCTTGAACGTTACAAACAGTACCTTCTTCGTCCTGACCTGATTCTCGTTCTCATGGTGGCGGCGGCCGGCTTTGGAATCTACTTCCTGGGTCAACAGATCGGCGGCCTGCCTGAGGAAGAGGACGATCTGGAACGCCAGATACAGCGAAGAGCAACAAACCTGGACGATCTCGCGCAAAGGGCGGCTGATCTGGAAAGTCAGGTGACTGAACTGGAAGCTCAGGAAATTCCTCAGCCATTTCTCAGTTTGGCTGAGGCGACAAACCTGGGGCCGGCCCTCAGCGCCTATGTCTCGGACAACGACCTCAAACTGTTAAACTTCAACACGTCGAGGCAATATTTCCCGATCAGCGAAGAAGAGCAGAGGCCTGTTGTCAGCTATCTGATCGTAGCCCAGGGTGACGCCACGGCGCTTGTCGGCTTGCTTGATCTTGTGGATGCCGTTGACACTGCCGTGGTCCAGACTCTCGAATTTTCGAGGGAACCAGAACTTCAAGTTGACTGGATATTGAACCTGAGCATGATCGTCCATCACAGTCTCCAATGAGGTAGCGCTGATTCATGGAACAGTTCTTAAGCAAGCTCAAATCAAAGCTTCAACGTGAAACCTCGGAACCAGAGACCGAACAGGCCGACGCGCCCGACCAACTCGATTCTGTCGATCCTGAGCCTGAACCCGAAGACGAGGGCGGAAGGAAATTCAGCCTGTCGCGGTTTGGCCTTAACGTCACTCCTCCCAGCGCGACTGCCACGATCACCATAGAGCATGGATTCATCAAGTTGCTCATTGTCGATGGCATGGAGATCGCAGATCATCGGATCGCGCTGGCCAACCC
>JASLRP010000133.1 GCA_030743915.1 SAR202 cluster bacterium
GTCGTAAGATATGGCGCATCTGAGACACATCCAACATTTTGAGGATTGCCATGCTATCTGATAATACGAAAAGTTTCCTATCCGAAAACCATCAGGCCGTGCTGACGACCTTCCGACGCGACGGCGGAGCGCAGATGTCGATTGTCACCGTCGGCGGGTATCGTGACGGAGCGGCCTTCACAACCACCGAAGGCAGGGCCAAGCTGATGAACCTTCGGCGCAATCCCCGTTGCTCGCTGCTGGTGTCTCAGGACAACTGGCGATCATACGTCGTTCTCGAAGGTCAGGCTCAGGTCTTGGCCGCCGACACCACCGACGCCGAGGAGTTGAAGCACGCTTTCAGGGACGTCTATCGTGCGGCGTCTGGAGGCAAGGAGCATCCCGATTGGGACGATTACGACCGCGTGATGGTCGAGGACAAACGCGCCGCAATCGTGGTCGTGCCTGACCGCGTGTACGGAGCTACAATCTAACCACGCCATTCTGAACGGACATGAAGAATCTGGCCGTGAGTAGGACAACGTTTCTTGCACAGACACCAGATGCTTCGCCTCCACTCAGCATGGCAGCGTGAGACTGAAACGAGACCACGATGACCGACAAACCGAACATCCTGATCATCATGTCCGACGAGCACGGCCCCATGTGGAGCAGCGCCTACGGGCATCCATTCGTCCAGACCCCGAACATGGAACGGTTGGCGGCTCAAGGCGCTACTTTCGACGCCGCGTACTGCAACGCTCCCCTGTGCGTTCCTTCGCGGCTGTCCTTCATGACCGGGCGGCACGTGTCCAACTGTCGAGGTTGGGACAACGCCGTGCCTCTGCCCTCCGACGCTCCGACGTGGGCGTACGCTCTGCGGTCGGAGGGTTACGACTGCGCCCTCTCCGGCAAGATGCACCTGATCGGCCCGGACAGGCTCCACGGGTTCCAGGACCAGTTGGCCTACGACCCTCACGGCGGAGGCACAGAGGACGACGCGGAGGCGCGCAGATTGGGTCTCTCGTCGGGAGGTCAGCACCCCATCTATCTCTGGAGGGACGGTGTTCCGACAGCCGAGGAGCCGTGGCCAAGCGTCAAGGAGGCCCGCGCCGGGATCGGGCCAATGATAACCGCCGATGACGCTATGGAGGAGGCCGCCCTGGCCTACCTGCGCGACCCGGAGCGCAAGGAACGGCCCTTCGCGCTGTGCATCGGGTTCGTCGCTCCCCACTTCCCGTTCATAGTGCCGGAGCCGTACTTCTCGATGTATTACCCCGAACACGCAGACCTGCCCGACAACCCTCCCGGTCACCTGGAGTTCCTGCCTGAAGCTGCTCAGAGGCTGCGCCAGGCGTTCGGTTTCGAGGGCTACACCGACGACGAGGTGCGCCGCGCCAGGGCCGCGTACTACGGCCTCATCACATACATGGACGAAAAGATCGGCAGGCTGATGGACGCTCTCGAAGAGCAGGGCCTTGCTGAGAACACGGTCATCATCCACACGTCAGACCACGGCGAATCTCTGGGTGAGCATGGGTTGTGGCGAAAGATGAATTTCTACGAGCAGTCGGCGCGGGTGCCCCTGCAAATCTCGTGGCCCGGAGTCATCCCCGGTGGACAGCGGTTCAACGGCGCGGCATCGCTGGTGGACGCAACGGCGACGATTCTGGATGGCGCCGGCGTTAGCGGTCGCAGTCTGGAGCGTCTGAGGTTGGATGGCGACTCGCTACTGCCTCTGATGCGAGGCGAGACGTCGGAGTGGAAGAACGAGGCGTTCTCAGAACATCTGGCCCACGGCACGGACCGCGCCCGCGCGATGGTGCGTCAGGGCGACTGGAAGCTCTGCTACTCTCACGGCAACCCGCCGGACCTTGAGCTATACGACCTGTCATCAGACCCCGGAGAGTTCACCAATCTGGCCGGCACACCCGAACATCGCGAGATTCAGGAACGGCTGCTGGCTCGAATCATGGATCACTGGGGCGACCCGGACGATCTCACGGAGGACATCGAGATGGGCCAGGAATCGCGCCTTATGATCCGAGAGGTGCTTGGCGACGGGGCGATTTTCTGAGCCTTCATTTTGGACGCGGCCACACTTCAGGAACTGAGGTTGCGAGCCATTTCACGAGAGCCGCGTTCACCTCAACCGGCTTCTCCTGCGCCAACCAATGGCCCGCTCGAATCGTCTCCTCTGTCAGGTTGCGGCAGTAGGTTCGCATGGGCTCGGCAAGCCGAGAATGGGTGCATTCGCAGACATAATCATATCGAGCGTTCAAGAACAAGACAGGCATGTCGAGATAGTCGTCGTTCTGAGTGCTGTGGGCGTAGGCAGCGTTGGCGGCATGGTTCATGTACCACGAGGATGGGCCGAAAAATCCGTTTCGCTCCAACGCAGAGACATAGATGCTGAGATCTCCTTCCGTGACAACATCCCCGTCACGAGGCACATCAGGAATATCTCTCGTGCCGAGAAGAGCATGATCACGCCGAGACGTCGCCGTTCTGGCAGGCGTTCCTTCCGCTTCGGGATTTCCTTTGCGGAATAACAATTTGACGAAGTTGTGAACATCCGCATCCATCGGCGCGATGGCTTCGGTGAAACTCTCTTCGTAGTGGCGCATGTAATCCCACTGACCCGCGGGATACTCGCTCTCGGGATACAGGGTGCGGTCGACCAGGGTGAGCGTATGGTCAAGGCCGCGTTCAATCGTGTAGTAGGGAACGCACAGATTGGCTACTGCGTGGCAACGGTCTGGATGATGACTGGCGATGTTCCATACCACCGGACTGCCCCAATCATGCCCCACCCAGATAGCTTTTTCTCTGCCCAGTGAGTCCAGCAGGTCAAGCATGTCACTCACGATCAATTCCTGAGCGTAATCGCTGTGACTGCTATACACGGACGAGCGTCCGTAGCCACGCATGTCCGGCGCGATGGCGCGGAACCCCAGCGCGCCGAGGGCGGGAAGCTGATGCCGCCAACTGATGGACAACTCAGGCCAGCCGTGAACAAAAATGATCAGAGGGCCATCTTCAGGCCCCTCAGCGAGGTAGAAAGTCGTGTGCGAATTCTTTTTCACGACGTGTTCTGTGATTGGCAAATGCCGACTCCCACTTCACATATCACATCCGTATAAATTGGCGAGTTAACTGACGGCTGCCTACGGCCATCCGACGCCCGGAACCTCGACCTCCACAGTCCGAATCTGGCCGTTGCCTGGGCCTTCGATCTGGTCGGGGTTAGAACCGAACGCTTCCAACATGAACAGCGTTCGACGTTCAGGGCCGCCCAGCATGCAGGCGAACCCGCCACGATCCTCAAGGTCGATGCGGTCTCGGACCTCGCCGCCCTCGGCCACACGGACGAACGCCCCTGGAGCGCGAGGCGCGGCCACCCAGATGCAGTTCTCAGCGTCCAGACAGATGCCATCCGGCCACACGTCCAACTCCGCCCACACCCGACGGTTGGAGAGCGAGCCGTCGTCCGCAACATCGAAGGCGGTCAGCCGTTGGCCTCTGGTCTCGGCGACGATCATCGTGCCGCCGTCCGGCGTTATGACCGTGCCATTGGGGAACATCAGATCGGTGGCGGCTACGCTGGCTTGTCCTTCAGGCGTGACCATGACCAGGTTCGCGTTCCGAGGCTTCTGGCCGGAGAAAATGTCCGCGCCGAAGTTGCCGACATACGCCCTGCCCTGACCGTCCACCACCATGTCGTTGCAGTGGAACGTTGCGAACTCGCTCATGTCCCCGGCTTCCACCAGTCCATCAGGATCGAGACGCAGGAGCTTGCGGTCGGTCATGGAGACGACCAGCATCCGGCCATCGGGAAGCCAACCCAGTCCCGAAGGCCATGTCGGAACTTCGGCTATCGTCTCTCGGTTGCCTTCCATATCCACGGCGACAACTTCGTGAGCGTGCATATCTGAGAACCACAGCCGTCCCTCATGCCATCGCGGGCCTTCGGGGAACATCAGGTCTCCCAGCAGAATTTCGGGGGTTGAATTGGGCATGTTCTCCTCCTACGCGAGCGCTGAATGCAGGGCTTTGGAGATACGGCTGGCCCGTGTGTCGTCGGCGCGCATAACCAGCCTGTTCATGGTGTAAGACCAGGACATCCGAGCGTCCAGGTCGGCGACGCCCAGGGAGCCTCCCACTCCGCTATGCCCAAAGGTGCGAGGGTTCGGGCCAAAAGGACGTTCGTTGGAGACAAGCATGAAACCCGCGCCCAGGCGAAATGGAACATTGAGAGTCAGGTCCTTGCCGTAACTCTGCTCCTGAATCGCGTTGTCGATGGCTTCGGCGCTCAAGAGCCGGACCCCATCCACTTCGCCTCCACAGGCCAGAGCCGACATCACTCGCGCCACAGAGCGAGCGTTGCCGTGTCCGTTGGCCGCTGGAATTTCGGCCCTGCGCCATTCGAGAGTGTTGCCTGCAATCAGCGGCATCTCGGGATTGATGGACGGGCGATTTGGACTCGGCGGTCGCGGTGGCGGAGTCAACAACTCGGCCACCCGCCCGTCGTGTTCTTCAGGAAGACCGATGTGAAAATCGGCCCCCAGTGGCTCGGCCACTTCCTCTCTGAGGAAAGTTCCGATGCTTTTTCCTGAAACCCGTCGTATAACCTCGCCCACCAGAAATCCGAAAGTAACCGAGTGATACCCAGACTGCGTCCCAGGCTCCCAGAGGGGTTCCTGCTGGGCCAGTTTCTCGATCATCGCTTCCCAGTCGTAACACGCCTCCACAGGCAGCATGTCACCGATCAACCGCGGAAGGGCCGACTGGTGGGTGAGCAGCCACATCACCGGCATATCCTCTTTGCCGCCCTGAGCGAACTCCGGCCAATACCGGGACACAGGAGCTTCCAGGTCCAGCAGGCCTCTGTCGACCAGCATGTGGATGCAGGTTATGACCAATGATTTGGTCGTGGACCACACGTTGACGATGGTGTCCTGTTCCCAGGGTCGGGTCTTGGCGATGTCAGCGTGACCCGCCCAGATGTCCACGACCATCTCGCCGTCGATGGTGGCCGCGAAAGACGCTCCGATTTCCTGGGTTTCACCTTCTTCGAAGTTGGACGCAAAAGCCTCCGCCACCCCCGCGAACTTGGGGGCATATGTTCCGTGTACCGTTATCTCGCCGGTCAATCCAGCCCCCTTGTTTACACGCTGACGCTACGACGATAAAGAACAGGGTCCATCAGGCGTCAGAGCCATCTCCAGAAGCGAACCAGGGCATCGCTGCTGCTTCGTCCGGCCATAGGAACTCGAATCCTGCTTCCAGGGCGTATTTCCTGTCCAGATCTTCCCTGTCGCCGATGTGAAAGTAACGGTCCGCCTCGAACTTCGCCTTCACTTCGGACAGCATGTGTTTCGGTATAACGAAGTCATACGGGATGCCGTGCTGTTCCCAGATAGCGCGCTGTGCGCTCATCGGACGGTCTGAGCAACTACCGATTATGAATTCTTCTCCCAGGACCATTCTCACCTGGTCCATCGTGAGCACCCCAGGCGGATCGCCCACTTCCAGAGTCCCGTCTATGTCAAAGCTTATGAGTATCACCGATTGGTTTCCTCTCTTTAATATCTAGAAGCCACGCGCCAACCACGGGATGTTCGCCCGCTGGTTGGCGCGTGGGCATCATTTGCGATTGAAGTCTTTGAGCAGCACGGAGAGCTTAATCGGGAGTTGCGCTCCAGACGGTGTAGTTGCCGCCCAACGGCATTGGGCCTCCAGAAACAGCGATCTCAGGCTTCACTCCCGTAACCTGTCGCGGCCCGGCGCGGCCCTGAATTTGCTGGATAGTGTCAGTGTGCAACCAGACACGGCTGCGACCGCTGCCGATGTTGCCGCCGCTGGGAGAAATCGGGTTGGGTCCCTCGATGCTGATGTCGGTCTGGTAGAAGTCCAAGGCCTCGCCGAATTTCATGCCCCGATAACCCAGACCTTCGATATGGAACTGGTGGAACTGGGTGAAGCCATCGTACATATTTTCGAAGGAGAGGTCGGCTGCCGTGATCCCGGCGCCCTCGTAAATCTTCCTGCCTGTGCTTGCGGTCTCGGCCTCAACCTCGTCCAGGGTTGGTGTCAGGCTGCGAGGCACGGCGTTGCTCGATGCGTGGTTGAGGATATAGACGGGCTTTTGCGCCATGTCCTGAGCGCGTTCAGCGGTCGTGAACAGGTAGGCGCCGGCCATCATGATGGGGATGTCGTTATCGAACAGGTTCGCGGGCTTGGCGATCCAGCGAGCGTACTGGTAGTCCTCTTCGGTCAGTTCCTCGGGGCGGTGCTGTGCCCAGTAACCTTCTGGGAACATCAGGCCATTCCTTCTTGAGTTGATCATGAATGGAGCCATCATGTCGTGGGTCTTGCCATACTTTCGACAGTACTCGGCGAACTGGAGCGCCGTCCCGTAGCATGCCGGAGTGCCCCAAAGGTTTCTGACTGCGGCGGAACCGGGAATGGCGTCATGGGAATTGGGCCCTGACTGATAGTACCGCCCCTCCAGATTGTGCCACGCTTTTAGCACCAGGCAGGTGTGGGTGAGGCCGTCGCCTATTGCCTGGGAGGCGACATTCAAGGCGTTGGACATGCAGCCCGGACCATACATGGTGAAATTTATATTGGTAAGCTCGGGCATGTTGTTCAGAAGCCACTCGGCGCTCAACTGAGCGATGCCGTCCAGAGGATCGCCGGTGGGGTTGAACGAGTTGATTACGTCCCACGGCAGAGGCGTGTCCTCCGGCCAAAAAGCCCCGGTGGTGGTGACCGGAACGATGACCAGGCCGTCAACCTGGTCTGGCGAGACGCCGGCGTCTTCCATCGCCTTTCGGAGCGCAAGGATGCTCAGGGCGCCTACTGAGGTCTCCGCTTTCCCGTCCCAACGTCGAGAGGTAGGCGCGTGCCCGATGCCTACCGCCGCCACTTTTCCTCTATGTTCCCATATCCCCATCCCCTCATCGCTTCTGTACATGGATTCCGGTGCGTTTTGGGTCGCCACAATCGACTCCTTTTTGCGAGGTCTAATAATCTTGTTATTGTTGAAAAAGATTGAGGCCGCGTAACACAAACATGAGTTTGCCATTCTGAGACCGCAATCGAAGAATCTGGTCGCGGGTAATCCCACCATTGCCTTTCTGACACCAGACCCTTCGAGGTCGCTCTCAGGGTGGCGGTGGGAGGTTTCGTCACACGATCTTAACCAACCACCCTCCATTCGGGGACCAGTTGGCCGTTGGCGGTTGCTTCGAAAATTACCTCAACGCTGGCCCCCACTGGAACGTCGTCCACGGGGACCCCTGGGAGATGAGAGTACATCTGAATACCTGGATCGTCGTCCAGCATTATCACCGCGGCGTTGAAGGGTTGGTCGTCCTGAAGCAGTCTTATGGGAGTGTCATACACCACCCCGTAGTTGTATATCTTGCCCCGTCCAGACATCTCTTTCCATTCCAGGGTGTCCCCTGATCCGCACTCGGAGCACTCCGGCGCGGGTGGATGCTGGAGCCTGTCGCAAGCTGTGCAGTTCTGAATGACCAGCCGCTCCTCGTTAGCAGCGTCCAAAAATGGTTTCGTTAGCTCGTCGGGTGTAATTCCTTGCTTTACCATACTTTTCACTCCATCGTTTCATCGTGGCCTGACCCAATCGTCGGCGAAGCCGCATGGCTGGAAGCTGGCGCTTCGACAGACAGAATCATGCGGCGCGGGAGGCGCGTATCTGAGACGACGTGTAAGTTATCACTGTTGCTATACGTGGTCAATGACGGCTCGGAACCTCATGGATTTCCCATCACATCCGAGGGTGTCATCGGTCTGGTTCTCAGCGCTGATGGCGCCAGATCATCGGGTCATAGACTCTGCGTAGCGAAGGGCAGTCCTGTGTTGCATACGGAGGCCTTTGACACGTTAGCCACTCGCCAATATGATAGGCACATTCCCGCCGGGCCGACCTGCGGGCCGATGGAGGGTAGAGTTTGAGCGGAGAGCCATTGAACAAAGCCGCGTTTTTGGAGGCGGCGCGCTCCGCGAGACGGATTTGGAATGAACTGCTGTCCGGCATCGACGCAGAAGACATGGGGCAGGACGGTGCTGTTGGCGAGTGGTCGGTAAAGGACACAATCGCCCACATATCCTGGTTCGAGCGGGAGATGGCAGAACTGCTGGAGACCAAAACACTGGCCGGCTCTGACCTCTGGAATCTGCCGACTGATGAACGGAATAAAGCCATTTATCAGCAATATTGTGAACAACCTCAGGATAAGACATTATCCGAGTCAAAAACGAGCTTCGACCGGCTGATTTCGGCTATCGAAGCCCTGGAAGAAGATGAGCTGTCAGACCCCAGCCGCTACGAGAACATGCCGCCCGACTGGGTCCCCAGTCAGATAATCGCCCAGAACTCCTACGAACACTATCAGCATCACGCCACGGATATTCGAGCATGGATGAGTCAGGCCTGAGAGAGGGATATGGCAAAATTACTGAAGAAACAGCCCCCCATGTCGCCGCCTGCGGAGGTGTACTCCGCCACGGCATTCCAGCTCACGGAGGAGGCGAAGGCCACAACTCGTCACGTTCTGGACGTGGCATACGGGCCGGAGGACGATCAGGACATCGACATCTATCTGCCCGACGATCCCAGCGCGACCGACGTTCCGGTGTTCGTGTTCATCCACGGAGGCTCCTGGACCCACGGGTACAAGGAATGGCTCGGCTTCATGGCCCCTCCCTTTACGTCGATGCCCGCGATTTTTGTGTCTGTCGCCTATCGACTGGCCCCGGACACGAAGTTCCCTCTGCCCGTTGAGGATTGCCGAAACGCCCTGAAATGGGTTTACGAAAACATCTCCGACCACGGAGGCGATCGGGACCGAATCTTCCTGGGCGGGCATTCCGCCGGAGGCCATCTGGCGGCGATGGTGACCCTGCAACTCGACGCGCTTGAGGCGTCCGGTATGCCGCGAGATGTGGTTAAAGCGTGCTTCCCGGTAAGCGGCGTGTTCGACTTTACAGAACGCGACGAGGACAGATTGAACAAGATGCTCGAAAGCCCCTCAGACGCAGAGGCCGCCAGTCCAATCCGGCTTGTAGAGGGCAATCAAACGCCCTTCCTTTTCGCCATCGGAGAGATCGACTTTCCCGACCTCATCCCTCAGTGCCACGCAATGGCAGACGCCCTGAGAGGCCAGTCCGGAGCGGTCGAGGTCATGGACATGCCCGGCGAGGACCACTTCAAGATCAGCCTGCAGGGCGGAAACCCCGAAGGCCCGTGGGTCACGCGAGTCCGAGAGTGGATCGCGAATCCGCCAACAAAATAGCATTCAACACTTCAGCCCCCAAATCTGTATTTGAGCGACCCGAACTGACACGGACCAGGAGAAAATATATGACTGACCAGCCAACAAAGCAAGAAACCACAGTGCCCATAGAGTTCGGAGGCGAAGCTTTCCTGGAAGCCCTGAACAACAATGGCGTGGATTATGTGTACATCAACTCCGGGACTGACACATTCCCCATCCAGGAGGCGATGGCAAAGTACCAGGCCCAGGGCAAGCGCACTCCCAAAGTGGTGCTGTGTCCTGACGAAGCGACTGCTGTCGCCGCCGCGCACGGCTACTTCAACGCGACCCGCAAGCCCCAGGTGGTGCTGGTTCACGTTGACGCCGGGACCCTCCAACTCAGCGGCGGGCTTCACAACGCCCAGCGAGGCCGGGCCGGCATGGTGCTGTGCGCAGGCAGGGCGCCCGTGACCTTCGAAGGCGAGATGGACGGCTCCCGCTCGATCTCAATCCACTGGACCCAGGAGCAATTGGACCAGGCAGGATCGGTCCGTAACTTCACCAAGTGGGACTACGAACTTCGACGCAAAGAGAACGTCCAACACGTCATGCAAAGGGCCTTCCAGGTCGCCGCATCTGAGCCTGCCGGCCCCGTCTATCTCATGCTTCCCCGCGAGGTGTTGATGGAGAAGATGGAGGACACCAAGAACCTTCCCGCCCAGCGGTACGGCCCCCCGGCAACGCCCCAGGCAGACGCGGGCCAGCTCAAGGCTGCGGCTGAGGCGCTGTCCCAGGCCGAGAACCCGTTGATAATCACAGGCCAGTCCGGGAGGAACGAATCCAGCGTGGAGGCGATGGTCGAACTGGCCGAGCTTGTGGGAGCGCCGGTAATCTCCGAGCAGGTGCATCTCAACTTCCCCTCCGATCATGCCCTCTCGGCAGGCAGGGCTGGCAATCAGTACATCGCCGATGCCGACGTTATCCTGATGGTGGACAGCGACGTGCCCTACATCCCGATAAACACCAAACCGAGGGACGACGCTCAGTTGATCCAAATCGACATTGACCCTGTAAAGCCGTCCATTCCCATGTGGGTGTTCCCCACCGACAGCCTGATGCACGCTGACTCGTCCAAAGCGATACCCGCCCTGAACGAGATCCTCAACGAAATGCTGAGCGAGGCAGATCGGGCCAGAATCGAGGAGCGCATCGAGACAATCAAAGACCGCCATCAGCGGGCAAATGACGAAGCTCTGGCCGTGGCGTTGGAACACGGGAAGCGGGATGTCATCACGCCCCAGTGGCTGAGCCACTGCATAGCCGAGGCCATAGACGAGGACACTGTTCTGCTGGATGAGACAGTCACCAACTCCGGCCACGTCTCCACCTACATCCCCCGATCGCAACCTGGGACCATGTACCGCAGCGGCGGCTCCAGCCTGGGATGGGCCACCGGCGGCGGAGCGATGGGCGTGAAGATGGCGAACCCGGACAAGACGGTCGTCGCCCTGTCGGGAGACGGAGCCTTCCTCTACGGGACCCCTGCCTCGACGCTGTGGGTAGCGGATGTGTATGATGCCCCGTTCCTCAGCGTCATTTATACCAACCAGGTGCACAACGCTCCGATATCGGCGCTCCGTGGAGGTTACCCGGACAGCTACTCTGAACAGACCAACAACTTCGTTGGGATGGAGCTAGGCCCGTCGGTCGAGTTTGCGACCCTGGCCGAGTCCTGCCGAGCCTACGGAGAAAAGGTCGAGGACCCGTCCGAGGTGCTGCCGGCATTGAAGCGCGCCCTGGAGCGCGTGCGCAACGGACAGGCCGCAGTGCTGGACGTTCGCATCGAGAGGCCGTAGCCGCAAGCTTTCAGCCGTCAGCTAAACCGCCATTCTGAGATCGCAATCGAAGAATCTGGTCGCCAATCAGACAACAGCTACAATACAGCGACCAGATACTTCGCTTCGGTTCAGCATGGCGAGGTGAGAAATCGGCCCAATCAAGTCCAACCGACCAATCTGCTACAGATTCCTACCGCGACCGAAGCCACGAGATGTAGTCCGGCCTGGCGCGGGCACGGAACATGTCGGCGCTGAATCGATCAGCCCACGCCGACAGGGGCTGGAGGTTGCCGTCCCATGCGGGGTCGTATTGGGACCAGTTGCGAACGTGCTCTTCCGACCGGAAGAGGTTCATC
>JASLRP010000134.1 GCA_030743915.1 SAR202 cluster bacterium
CAGAAGTTTGGAGTCACGCACTACGCGGTCCCGAATATGCCCGGGATCGTCGCCAACACAGCCAGCATATCGTTGTCCAACGCCACATACACTTACGTCATGAAACTGGCGAACCTCGGGTTGAAGGATGCTGTGAAGTCAGACCCTGCCATCGCAAAAGGCGTCAACACTCTCGGAGGCCACGTCACATACCGCGCTGTCGCTGATTCCCTCGACCTGGAATATGTGGCTACAAAGGACGCTCTGGCAGCGTGAATCCTGTTCCAGTCATCGGCGTCGCGAACCTCCATGCTTGGAGAGATTGAAATAACGATACAGGCCCAGCCACTGATCGAAAGAAAGCGCCGATGGCGGAGCAGAGTCATCAAATCTGAGGTCAAGAGCCAACCGTCTGGTCTGCCGAGCGGTCAGGAATCCTCGCAGGCATTGCCTGATCGTCGTGCGGCCCGTGCCGAACGCCCTGGTAATGAAGCCCTCGTAACCGGGATTATCGACCAGCGATCTTGATCGGCGCGATAGCCAGAGCAATACGGATTCTACTCGTGGCGGCGGGTCGAAATCCGACTTTCGCAGTCGATTCAGGATTTCGATCTGCCAGTAGGGTTTTAGCAGCAACGAAGTCTGATTCTCGTGAGCATACGGTCCTCCAGCGAATCGTTCGGCGGCTTCGCGCTGGACGATGAGATAGGCGTCTTCTGGAGGAACGGGCGCGTTGACCAAGCGTCGGATAATCTCCGCCGTCCTGCCAAAGGGAATATTGCCGAACACCTTATAGGGTTCCGATGGCAGGTCGAAGCGAAGGAAGTCGGCCTGAACCACCTCGATACGGCTCTCATCCCGGAATCGGTCTCGGAGGCCGCCCGCCAACCGTTCGTCGATCTCCACAGCGACCACCTTCTGGCTGCGTTGTGCCAATCTTGCGGTCAACGCCCCGTAGCCTGCTCCGATCTCAATGACAAAGTCACGACCGGTTATTGAGGAATTCGCGATCAGGTCAGAGGCTAGCGCTTCGCTCCTCAGAAAGTGTTGTGATAGGTCTGCCCGCCGTCCTGTTCGACGGTGTTGCGCGGCCACGGAAGAACCTTGCGCATGTATTCAAAATATCTCTCCTGAGAAAACGAGGCGCGGAAATCCACCGCATAAAGGCCAAAATTCAGATCTTGTATTCTAACATTTCCGAGCTCTCGTTCAAGAAATGTTCCATTATCGAGTTGGGTCGTGTTGGCGTTCGGTTACCTGGATTGACTCCGATTCAATCCTCCAGGATCAAATCCTTATCTATCTCGACGCCCAGTCCCGGACCCTGGGGAACGTCCATATACCCCTCGTCATCGGTGATTGGCGGGTTGGACATGATGGAGAATCGATGCCGATAGTCGGCGATAGGCGGGTCGTGCAGAAGTTCCATGTACGGGGCGTGACGCCATGACGCCACCAGATGGAGATGGGCGATAACGCCCAGGTCTCCGCCGCCGTGATGAGGCACGATTTGCTTGCCGTAGACCTCGGCCAGCACCCCGACTTTGCGAAGGGCGGTCACGCCATCCATCACCATGCTCTCGGGTTGAAGAAGATCGTAAACGCCCTCCTGGCACATCCACAGGAACTCGGGGACCAGTTGGTTGTTCTCTCCTCCGGCGATGGGGATTTCGACCTTCTGTTGAAGCTCCGACAGCCGATGGAACTGGAACCGGGGTAGCGGCTCCTCAAGCCAGAAACAGCCCAGTTGCTGAAGCTCTCTTGCTGTTTCCACAGCCCTGCGGAAGTCCCACTGGAAACCTGGCTGCCAGTCGCCGCTGGATTGGGCCTGGTTGGCATCCACCATAATGTCCATGTCGTCGCCGACCGCGTTGCGCACTGCCTCGACCGTCTCAATGTCCTGCTTCAATGTCTCGTGGTGAATCCTGATTTTGAGGGCCTTCCATCCCTGGGACTTGAGCATGCCTGCCAGCTCCGCGCGCTCCTCAGGAGTCGAGAGCTTTATCAGGCTTGCGTAGGGTTTCACCCTGTCTTTTGCGCCGCCCCATATTTTGTACAGAGGTTGGCCGGATGCTTTGCCGACCAGATCCCAGAGGGCGATGTCGATGCCCGCAACGCCCCGATACGGCAGGCCCGCGGCGTAATATCGGAGGACTGCGGTGTGTTGCTCGGTGTCGAACGGATCCTTGCCCACCAGATGAGCCTTCGCGCTGGGAAGCAGGGAGGGGTCGGTCCTGGGGCCTATGCCCACCAGACCCTGGTCGGTGTGGACTTCGGTGTATGACCCGCCGCCTCGACGCATCTGCATGCGCCCTCCCAGATCCCACGCAGGCTCGATTTCGCCGATCTCTTCGATGGTCCAAAGGTTTATGATCTTGATGTCGGTTATTTTCAGTCTTGAATTCTCGCTCATTCTCAAACCTCGATAATACGTTGAAGTTGACTCACAAAAGGTCGATTGCCATGACGGTTACAGCTTGGCCGCCGATCAACACCCTGTCTCCAGCCAACCGAACCCTGACATCCCCACCTCGCGATGAGACCTGGCGAGCCGCTAGCTCGGTCTTGTTTAGCTTCGCTCCCCAGTACGGCCCCAGGCTGCAATGAGCGGAGCCTGTGACCGGATCCTCGTTTATGCCGGCCGATGGCGCAAAGAATCGAGACACAAAGTCCAACTTATCAGAGTCCGCTCGGCTTGTGACGATAGACCCGAGCAAGCCGAGGCTCTCCAGTTTCGCGAAGTCTGGTTTTGTGTCCCTGACCTCAGATTCAGACCCAACCTCAACCAGATAGTTGTATCCAGTCAGTCCCACGTACACGGGAACGACGCCTAGAGATTCCAGGAGCACGACTGGCGGTTCGACTGGCTGTTGCGGGTCGGCGGGAAAATCCATCTCGATGATATCACCATCGCGGCTGGCTGATAACACGCCGCTCCGAGTGTGAAATCGCGCTGTGGAATCTGGGCCAAGAGTATTAGTTTCCCAGAGAACGTGGGCGCTTGCAAGAGTCGCGTGTCCGCACAGATCAACCTCAACCGCCGGAGTGAACCAACGCAGGTTGAATCCGTCGTCAGTGGGGTCCAGAAATGCCGTCTCTGAGACGTTCGTTTCGCGGGCCACCGCCTGCATCCACCGGGCCTCTGCCGGTCGCTCCAGCAGGCACACTCCTGCTGGGTTGCCTTTGAAGC
>JASLRP010000135.1 GCA_030743915.1 SAR202 cluster bacterium
GCCTTATTACGCCGATCGACGTCTGAGGACCGGAACGTCAGCAACCACCCCGAATTCGCGGAGACGCTCAAGGTACGCGGCGTCATCGATTGATTGAGTGTTTTCTTACATTGAGGCTTGGGGTCTTGCAGACAGCGCGACTGATGATGTAGCGTTGAAGTGCAAACCCGCATCTCGGTCTTCATGCTTCTTGACGTAAGACGAACTCATTGAGTATCAGCTAATTTCACAGCGAACTTGTGGGACGGAGTTTTGGATGGGGTAGTCTGAAAAGGAGGTCAGAACTTGAGGCGGTTGTCAGGCATGGCTGAAGCGTGCCGGAAAGTATGACCTAAAGCAAATCTATTTATTCACGTCAGTTCTTGTTCGTTGGCGGTGCAACCAGGCTCCAGATGGACATGGTTTTTGATTCGACTCATTCGTGAGGCAATACCCCTGCCGCACTGCTCTACCCGTCGCCCAGACGAAGGACACTCTGGAGCGACATTCGATGGATGAACCAGATCACGCCAGCGATAATGATCGTAAACACCAGCCCCATCACAGCGTACGTTATCGCCAGGTTCACCCAGTCCACGTGTATGGCAAATGGCGGCAATACCTGACTACCCCTCTCGTCATGACCCAGGAATGGCATGATCGTCGCCCCCAGTCTTCCTCCCATCCAGGTGCCCAGAATCATCCCAACCGCGATTACCAGAGCTTGTTCAAGGCTCATCAGGGCAATCAACTGTCTCACAGAGAACCCCATTGTCCTCAGCAGCGCAAATTGCAACTGGCGGCTCTGGAATGACATGTATGCATGCACCAGGAATCCCAGCGCGCTCAGAATCAGGATTGCGCCGAAGGCGATGAATAGCAGCGCGTTCCATCCAGCGCCCACCAGTGGGTCCAACTGGAACGTGGCGAGATCGGCGTCTCGATCGCGTATGGACCCAGTATCGAATGGAACGCCATCGGCGAGCCGGTCCAGCAACTGTGATTTTTCGGATTGGTTGCCTGTGGTGGCTAGCCAAAACTCATTGGGCACGACCTCCCCAAAGGAGTTCCCGACGTTGGCGTACTGCATCAGCAAATTCGTGTCTGCAATCAGGAATTCTTCGTTGATGGTGTCCAGTGTTGGGAAGAACGAGACAGAGTTGGCGAGACGCACTGGGATGCGTTCACCCGAGACTGAAACTTCAATGGAATCGCCGACGGTGTGCCCAGTTTTGTTCAAGAACGATTCGCTGGCCAACGCCGGCAATGGCGCCGACGGCGGCCCGGGGAATATTCCACGGCTGAGACGTGGCGGGCCTCCTGACCATGTGAACCTTGCAACAGATCGCGCATCCCCTTCAACAGCGAGTTCAGAGACCTCTAATTCGTCTGCGTCTGTCTCCGGAGTGGTGCGCAGAACGTTCCAGCCCGTCGGATCGGCAAATCCTTCGATTTCAACGATTTCAACGGTCGATAGGCGCGCTTGGACAGACTCGATCAGTATTGAACCGGGTTGAAGCAATCCATTGGAATTCGTTTCGTAAATCGAAACAGATGTCAAACTCAATGGACGAGAAGGAGTCAACGCTCGGCTAACGCCTCCAGGGCCTACTGGATTGGACAGGTTGGACTCCATCGACTCCCACGAACCCGATTCGAGGTTCCCCATCACGTATGAAAAGTAACGGTCGTTGGAATCTTTGAGCCGAACGATCAGAATTACCGAAGGGTGCGACCGGTTGGGCTTAACGTTCACGATGACGGCGCGAGTGTTGTCCGGGAGAACGATATTCTCGATGGGGGAGTCAGCCTGAAGAGCGCTCAGAAGGTCAACGATTGGCGCTTCGGCGAAATCGTCGCGAAACCACGCTACGTTGCCCAGGTTCGAACTATCAACACCCAACATCTGGTAGCGTTGGCCTGGCAGCCTGGTCAGGTCCTGACCAGTCCCTCTGAATGCAGGACTTGCCACCTCCACCCCGGGCATTCGTTGGATGTCCCTCCTCCAGTTCCGGCTGATGCCAGAGTTACCAAGTCGCACGTCCTCCAGCCTGATCTCGCTGCCATTCGCGTATAAGACACGATCCACAAAACTCACCTCGAGAGTGCCTCCGAAGCTCGCAGCAAAAATGCCCAGGCCTGACATTAAAATCAACAGCAGTGACAGCCTCGCGTAGTGAGTCGGGTTTCGGGCCATTTGCCAGAGGCCTATAACCAGCCCCGGTGGCAGGCCAGGCGAAAGAAACCGACTTGCCAGGTTCATCACCAGTGGAAATGCTCTCAGCAAAACCATCGCGGCGCCCACCAGAATCAACGCAGGCATCACAAGCAACAGTTGATTGACCGCAACCTCTCCCAGAACATCCCTGGCCGCCACAGACCCTTGCTGGCTCAGCTGTCGCAACAGGATGATTCCGCCCACCAATAGCAGCACATCGAGATAGTACTTTTGAACCGCAGACACGCTGGCGGGGCGCGAGGCTTCCTGCCAGTGACGAGTGACTCCAATTCTGACAGCGTCAAAAGCGGGAACCATCAAAGCCAGAAAGCTCAGAACTCCGCCCAAGGCGCTCATCATGTACGCGCCGCCGGATACCGACACGGGCAGTCTGGAGTTGTTGGTAAGTTCTGAGAACGCCGGAGTGAAACCCAAGAAACTGACAGCCGTTACTGCAATGAGAGGCGCAATCACAACGGCCATCACCGAGATTGTGGCTCCTTGAAGCACGTACACCGCCAAGGTCTGAGCCGAGGTTGCTCCTCTGCTTCTGAGCATCGCGATCTCGCCGCGCTGCTCTTCGACCAGCAACGCTGACAGAGTTATGACGTAATAGAGAATGACCACGGCAATGAGAATGAGCACCACAAACATCTGGAGTTTGGTGAACAGAAGCTTCCGATCATACTCAGCCAGCGCGCCATCCAGCGATGTGTTCTGGACGTATCTCTGAAGGTCCGACTTCAGCCGTTCCTCCATCAGTCCCATATTGGCCCGCGTCGCCGAAGTGTTTCCCGCATTTAACAAATCAGTATCGACATCCAACGCCCAGGCGAACCGGCTTTCCATCCTTGGGAACTTCAGACCCAATACGTCCAGGAAAGTTGTCTCTGAGATATAAAATTGTGCCGTCTGATGGAGTGATGATGACTTGAGAAATATCTCGTCGTCCAGATGCCAATACGGGTCAGCAGGGTCCATTTTCTGGAACACGCCGCTGACGGTAACCTTCACGTGCTGGGTGACGCCTTGCCAGTTCTGGACTGCCGAGAGTTGGTCGCCCACCGTTACGCCAAATGACTCCGCGGTAGCTTGCGATACCAGAGCTTCAAGCTCCAGGTGAGTTTCGGATGCGCCGAGCGCCTGTTCTTGTGGCGCAGTTCCCGCTAATACTTCCGTATGAACTCCCAAACGCGGAAGGAACACAAAATATGATCGTTGGTCACCCTGGCTGGCCAGAGGCTCGTTCCCTGGGGTTGTCAGGAAAAACGTTGTGGACTTGCCGCCTCGAATCCTGTCTTTCAGAAGCCAGGAGATATTAGCGTCAATTTCGCCGTTTGTGCGGGTCGACACTTTCTGGTATTCAGCGCGAGTCGTGGGAGCGCGCGACGAGTGCGTCAGAATATCCAGATCCGTGGTGTTGTATTTACCAAGCGTGGTGGCGAGCGCCAGGTCCTGGAGCGCCTGGAAATATATGACCATTCCGGCCATGATAGTGGAAGCCAACAGAACGCCGACAATCACGGACGAGAGCAGCCGCCAGTGGGCCAGGCTTCGCTTGACGACCAACTGCCACGCGGTGAACAGCATGGACAGAGTTTGAGCGATGCGCATGATTTACCTTTGTTCAGGTTCGGACGCCTGTTCCGATTTCAAGTTTTCAGCCACGGATCGACCTACCCGCTTATCCGGGACAGCGTTTGAATATCCAGGCGCTGCATGTGCCGGTTCAGCCTGAATAGAGCAAATGACACAATCGCGGCCAGCACGACGTAGACTGCTATCATCAGTCCCCAGTCGGTTGTCAATAAAACTGGCGGCACGGCGCTCTGGCCAGACTCGGTGACGGTGACTGAAGAAACCATAAGATTGCTCATCTGGAAGCCAGCCCATGTGCCCAGCGACACTCCTGTGAATAATATGACGAGATGTTCGATACCCCACAGCCCTATCATCTGGCGGTGTGAAAGTCCCAGGGAGCGCAACACGCCCATCTCGCTTTGACTCTTGTGCGCCACGGTCAACAGATAGGTGATGTAACCAAGGCCCGCAGTAAACACCACGATGCCCAGCGACAGGCCTTTCATAGCGCGCCATCCGGCGGTTATGAAAGGGTCGAGGCGGACCGACGCTAACTGAGACTCTCGGTCCAGCACAACCACACGATCGGCTGGATTCAGTGACGTGAGAATCGAATTTTGCGTCGACTTGTGCGCCGACGGATCGTGTGAGATAAATATCTCGTTTGGCGCAACCCCCGACGAGCCAGTCACAACGTTCATGTATGCCAGCAAGCTGTCAAGGTCCACGATCCCGAAACCCAACCCGTTGGGGTCCATCGTCGGGAAGTGCTCCGCCAGCGCTCCCACCACCACCGGAACGGGAACGCCCATGATATTCGCAATAAATGGGGAGCCAATTTCCAGACCACTGGCTTGCAGCAACAACGGGGTGGCCACCATGGATAGAGGCCCAGCGGTGGGGCTTTGATAGAACCCTCGGACCCCCTGGTTCGTGTCGGTTCCGAATGAAAACGACAGGGCGCTGCCACCGCGGGCATCTTCACTCTCGATTTCGAGCATGTCCGCGCCGAGATTTGACGTCGCCAGCACCGTCCACCTCATATCCTCGTCAAAGTCTTCTACGGTGGCGGGTTGCTGACCAGGACCAAACGACACCTGTATGTCGTCAAGCAATACGCCGCCGGCGCTGCCAGTCGATCCTGTCACGGGTTCGTACACCTGCACCGACACCAGACTCAGAGGCAATTCCAAGTCGTCTGGTAGTTCTGCGGACATCTGATGCCATCTGAGAGGCCCCATTTTCCCCAGTGTGACAACTTTATTCCTGCCGGTGGCGTCTTGTACCACCATCCACAGCGACATTATTGGATAGACGCCTTCAGGCTTGGCCCACACACTGATGCTCGTCGCCCCTTCAGGAATTAACAGAGGGTCGATCTTTTCAACTCCGTCGATGATCCGCATCAGGCCATCCAACCGCTGCGCGGAGAAGTCGTCACGAAACCAGGAGAGCCCCGAAAATTCCTGAGGCTCTAACGCAAGGACCTGAAACTGTGAACCTTCCTGAGCAGCGCCGAAATTCCCTTCGCCTCGACGCGCCATCGACACTGTGGTGACGCCAGGAATGTCCAGATAGCTGGCCTTGAGAGTTGAGCGTGTTCGAGCGATGCGAGCGGGGATGTCTGAAAGCCGAAAATCAGCCGCGGTATTGTAAAGGATGCGTTCCTGGTTGCTTCTATCCAACGTGCCGCCAACGGTGTTCGATAACACCCCCAGACCGCTGACAAGCACCAGCAGCAGTATCAGCCAGCCGTACTGAAGCGGATTCCGGGCCATGTGCCACAGGCTCATGGACACCCAGACAGGCGCGCGCTGCACTCCTCGCTGGAATGCCAGATACAGGAGTTGAGCCGGCGGCAGGCTTATCAACGCGATCTGGGGGATCAAGATCAACTCATCGAAATCCAGCGGTTCCGCCAGCATCACGCCGGCGACCAGCGAGGACTGAACACCCAATCCGACCAACCATGGTATTGCGGTTCGCGCCTGCTCGGTCGCCCGGAATACTGCCAGCACCGCCCCCAACAAGACCAGGGTCCCAATCCAGGCAGACCCTTCGCCATCCTGCACTCTTGACACACCGACACTTACGCCCAGCCACACGGCCGTCGCCAGAGCCAGCGGGCGCAATAGCGCCTGCGACTCTCCGCTGAAGTAGCGAACGACCTGCGGAAAGAACCGCAAGAACAACAACGCCACTGCGAAAAGGAACAATACCGGGGCCAGCAATGCGGCTTCGTTCACCTGAGTTTCACCGAACAGGCCTTCCGAAACTAGCTGCCCTCTCGCTCGGAACTCCCAGAAGATCATGCCTCCCACGATCAGCAATCCGATGTCCAGGTAGAATCTCTGGAATACGGGCGCCAATGGTGGCCTTGAAGACCTCAGCCTTTGAGCGATCAGTCCTGCCCGTGCGCCCATGACTGCGGGCACAACAAAGATAATCAGACTGAGCAATCCACCGACGCCTGCCAATAGGAAACTGGTTCCGTTGAAGCCCACAGGGAGAACGCCGCCGCTAGTAATCGACCTGAAATATGGCAGCATTCCAGCAAACGCCACTGCTCCCATCGCCAGGAATGGAGCCGCAACAACTGGAATAACCGTGAGAACAAGACCTTCAATCGCGTGGAGTCTGAAAACCTGGAAAATACCAGCGCCTCTGCTCATCAGTAACTCGCCGCTGCCCTCCCTGGTAATAGCGAGGTGGGACGCCACCATGACCAGGAAATACAAAAGCGTCGCTGCCATCACGGTAAACAGCAGCACGAGCGTGATGCTGGAGAGAACGCCGCTTCTGCTCAAGTCGTTCACCAGGGCCTTAATTCCGGTGCGTAACTCTGATGCGGGAATGAACTTTCCGATGTCGAGCTCGAAGTCATCTATTTTCTGTCGGCTTTCGGTTACCGACCAGCGCTTGAGACCTTCTTTATCGACAGAAATCACCCACTCCGCTTCCACCAGCGTGCTGGGATACGCGTTGCCAACGCCATCGACCAGCGCACCGCGAGAGATGAACAACAGCAATGGCGGTTCTTCGGGATCAAGGACGGCAGCGTCGATTCTGGTCGGAGGCAGCGGCCTTGGGGCGAAGAGCGAGTCGGAATCGTTTCGCCAATAGTCGTCAGAGAGGTCAGCAGGCTCCACGATGCCGACGATTCGCGCTGAGACGATGACAGGCTCTCCAAGCGCTGGAGTCACCTTTGCCACTTCACCGACACTCAACCCAAACATCTGGGCCGACTGCGCCCCGATAACAGCGTCTAGTATTGGACCTTCTGGGCCTTCTGCAACAGTGTCTTCAGCTTTTCCACCCACTGTGATAGTGACGTGTTCAAAGAATCCCGCCTCGTAATGAAACATTCCTCGAGACACGCTTGCGCCCTCGTCGTTTGCTTCTGGCAGCGGTTGGTCTGGCAATCCAACTACTAATGGAGGCGTCTCCATTTGCTGATTCACGCCCCTGGCAACACCGGCCAGGCGCGCTTCGATCGCGCGGTCCAGCGATTCTTCGATGTTATGGAGCTTGTCCGATTCCAGGGGCAGCACCCGGCTGATAACGACCATGTCCAGGGCCTGATCGGTTGCCGCGTCGATCGCATTGTTGACGCCGACCTTCTCCAGGGCGTCGAGATACACAGGGGGGCTGGAGATGAGAGTGGTGGCGACTACAATGCCCACCAGTATCGTCAGCGGCAGTTTCCAGTCATCGGCGAGCCGCCGGACCGCCAATCGTCGGGTCGATAGGTCGTTCATAGTTTTGCTTTAGAGGGCAATTACTTTGTGGCTCCTGTGACCAGCTGTGTTCGACTGATTGCAATACTAAAGCTGACGGCCGGGGCGCTACCGGCCAGCGAGCGTCTTGGACACATTGATTTCCGCTTGGGGGAAGAACGCGCCGCCATCAAGCTGCAAAATGAGGCCAATTACACCGGCCAGGTCAGTCTTGGTGAATCTGATCTCGATGTCCGCTGCGTCCGTGAAGAATCTCGTGGTGGTTTCTGGGGAAATCTGGAATTTCGGTAGATCATCGAACTCCATGAATAGATCGTCCCCCTCTCTGGTCACGGTTATGAACCCGTACTCGCCGACGTAATCGTCAAGTTTCTCAGAGTCTAGCACGATTGCTTCATGTTCTTCGGGTATTGTGTACCGGACGTCCAATAGTAAGGCGGCCATATCAAATGTCATTTTGACCACTGGTGACAACGATCCGTTTGACATCACGATGATGACTACGTCGTCATCCGTCAGTCGCGAAATCAATTGCTTGTAACCCGCAACAGGCTCGAAGCCCCAGGATGCGGCGTTGTGGCGATGCATGGTATGGATGTTCCAGCCGTATGCGACATTCCCTGCGAGTCCGAACTCACGGTATCTGGTAAACATGTCGTTGATACTCGCCCGGCTCGCCAGTTGTTCGGTCAACAATGCTCTGTCCCATCGATACAGGTCTTCCGTGGTGGAGTACAACCCAAAGGCAGAATACCCGTTGGACAGATCGAATGGTTGTTCAACTGCTGGTTCGCCACCGGTGAATGCATACCCCAAGGCTTCATCCGTAATAGTTGGGTCAGAGAGGTTGTATCCGGAGTTTGCCATGCCCAGCGGTTCGAAGATATTTTGCTGTAAGTATTCCTCATAAGCCATCCCGGACACCTGCTCTATGATGGCTCCCAACAGCACATAACCCGAATTGAACCCACTGAATGATTGGCCAGGATTGGTGAACAGTGGCTCATCTTCAAACAGCGCGATCAACTCGTTAACTGAGGTTGGCGATTCAGCGACATCTTCGAATTCCGGGAGTCCTGTGTAATCTTCGAGCCCCGAGGCGAATATCAACGCGTGATGGATTGTCATCAGTTCGCCGTTGGGGAAATCAGGGAGGTACTTCGCTATTGGATCATCGACCAGGAGCAGCCCTTCCTCTTGCAACTGTAGAATCACCATTGCGGTGAACTGCTGGGTAAGCGCCCCCATTCCAAACTTTGTCTGAGGCGTGTTGGGAATGCCCTGGTCGTAGTCGGCCATCCCATAGCCCTTGCTCAGGATTACGTTGTCTCCTTGGGCCACCAGAACCGACCCGCTGAAGTATCCCAAATCAACATATGCGGTTATGTACTCATCCAGCTTGACCGCGGCGTCGGGCGGTATCGTTACAGGCTCGACCTCAACTTCAGGCTCAGGAGTAGCGGTTGGAGACGGGACTGGCGGCGCCAGCGGAGCCGCGACGACAGTCGCGGGCGCACCTGTGGTCGGTGTCGGCACAGTCGTGGCTGTGGGCTGGGCGGCAGGTCCAGGCGAGGTAGCCTGATCGCTGGAACATGCCACAGTCAATAGTCCGATCAAACATATGAACGAGGCAATCACAGTGGTCCTTGTTAGCATGAACGCTCTCCAGCCGGTATTTCCCAGATGGACTGAATCTCTTCAAAGACGCAACAATCCGAGATGCCCACACTTTATGGTCGAGCATCGAAGTTGTCAACTGCCACCCAAC
>JASLRP010000136.1 GCA_030743915.1 SAR202 cluster bacterium
AGTAATCTCGAATCGTCGTTAGGAATGAGCCACCGAACTCGTTGAGTTTGGTGTCCCCAACACCGGATATCTGGATGAGGGTTTCGTCGCTCTGTGGGAAGTAATGGGCCATGTGCTGGAGAACGGCGTCTCCGAATATCACGTAAGGCGGCACGCCTCGATTTGAAGCCAGATTTCGCCTCAGAGCGCGTAATTTCCCATACAGTGCGGAATCGAATTCCACTTCGCCCCGTCGATTGTTTGAAGGTTTCGGCTCGGCCCGCCCGGTCAATTGAGGCAGGAAAACGTTCTCGCGACGTTTGAGAATATCGCGGCCATGATCAGTTACGGCCAGCGCTCGAAACTCTCCAACCTGTTCTAACAGATGGTCCCTGAGGAGAAGGCTTATGGTCTCGCGGACTTGTGTCTCAGAGAGGTCGTCAACAATGCCATAAACGCTCAACTCGTTGTGTTTGTGCTGTCGAATTTGTTGCGTGTTGGCGCCTCTCAACACCTTGGCTATATGAGCGGCGCCAAATCGTTCGCCGGTCCTGATTATCGCAGACAGAATCTTCTGAGAAATGACGGTCGCGTCGGAGCGTTCCTCGTCTCCGGCAAGGCAGATATCACATGCGCCGCAATCGTCCTCAGTGGACGTCTCGTCGAAATAAGCCAGCAGGTATTTCCGACGACATTGAGTCAGGTCGCCATAATCAATCATCGACTGGAGACGCTTCCGGGCCCCCTGTCGCTCGGACTCGCTCTCCATTTGCTGGATGAAATAGTCCTGTTTGATCTTGTCGGCAAACGAATAAAAAAGCACGCAATCCGAAGGCAGCCCATCTCGGCCCGCTCGGCCTGTTTCCTGGTAATACTGCTCCACAGATTTTGGAAGGTCATAGTGAACGACCAGCCGGATGTCCGGTTTATCTATGCCCATTCCAAAGGCGACGGTTGCCACAATGATCTGTACTTCGTCTTTGATGAACTTCTCTTGAATCTTCCCTCGACCATCCAGCCCAGCGTGGTAGGCAACGGCTGAGAATCCGTCCTGATTCAGGCTCTGGGCAAGGTCTTCTGTGCCTTGGCGCGAAATTCGGTAAATGATGGCGGAGCGGTCACGGTGCTTGTTCAGGTAGTCCAGCAGCTGTTCATACTGTTCGGCCTTTGGCTGGACAGAATAGGTGAGATTGGGCCGATTGAAGCTGGCCAGATAGACTTCAGGAGCGCGAAGAGCCAGTTGGTCGGTGATGTCTTTGCGAACAATGTCCGTGGCCGTTGCGGTGAGAGCGATTATCGGCACGGATGGGAATTCGTTCCGAATCGAGTTGAGGTTGCGATAATCGGGCCGAAATTCATGGCCCCACTGAGAAATGCAGTGCGCTTCGTCCACGGCCACAAGGCTGAGATTCACCGATCGCAGAAACTGACGAAACCCACTGCTCGCGAGTCGTTCCGGCGCGGCGTACAGAATCTTCAGCCTGCCATCGAAGGCGTCTTTCTGCACCTCATATATCTCTCGGGAAGTCAGCGTCGAGTTCACGAGATCAGCGGGTATTCCATTGGCCTTTAGAGAGTCAACCTGGTCCTTCATCAGCGCAATTAGCGGAGAAATGACCAGGGTCAACCCATCCATTCTCAGGGCCGGAAGCTGGTAACACAGCGATTTGCCGCCTCCGGTGGGCATCAGGACCAGAGTGTCTTCGGCGGCCAGAACGCTTCCGATAATCTCCTCCTGAAGAGGCCGGAAGCTGTCGTAACCGAAATGTTTTTTGAGGAGGTCTAACACGTCCCAATTATATGCCAAGTCATGACAACCTGCCGCACCAGATTCGAGACGGGGCAAACAGTCTCCTTTGCCCATTCAAGACGGGAGATTGGACTCGATGCGCAGAGCAGCGGGTTTCAGAAGAGCATAGATGGTGGAGTGAATTGGCGTCGCCACCCCGACTTCTGCGCCCAACTTGACCACCGTTCCGGTCAGGCCATCCAACTCCACGGGCCTGCCGGCGCGAAAGTCGTTGCCCAGGCTGGTCATGCCGTCCGCAGCGAATGAGTCCAGCGACGATTGGCACCATTCGATGATGTCATCGCCAATATCCGCGCCTGTGGCTCGGGCCACTTCAGCAATCTCGCGCCATGCGTCGATGATCAGCGCTCTGGTTTCGGGAAGCGTCCGCATCTCTCCGTAAGTAATCTGCGTTGCGGCATTCACTTCTGCGGAGCCTGTGAGGTAGATGAACTTCCTCCACAGAGCGCGCATTGCGTTATCGGTTAGCTCGACGCTCCAGTCTGCCTTTTCGAACAGTTTCAGGAGTTCTTCGCCGCGCGGGGTTATTCCGCCGTCGATCTCGCCGAAGGTCACGCTGCCGAGTTTGCCCAACTGCGCAACAACACCGGGTTTTTCGATGCGAGCCTGCACCACCGCCATGCCCACCATGACCCGGTCTTTGCCGAAAGCAACAGACAGTTGGTCTCCATTGTCGATACCATTCTGGAGCGTCAAGATCACGGTTCCAGGGCCGACCAACGGTCTGATGGTCTCGATGGCGCCAGGGTTGTGATACATCTTGACCGTGTATATCACAAGATCGACGGGACCAATGGAAGCCGTGTCATCGGTCGCTTTTGCGGAAACGTTGAATCGGCCTTTCAAGCCGGACTCGACCGTCAGGCCATCACGGTTCATCGCCTCCATATGAGGCCCGCGAGCTACGAACGTGACGTCCATTCCCGCACGAACCAACAAACCTCCAAAATATCCACCAACTCCCCCTGCTCCCATAACCGCAATCTTCATTCGTAAGCTCCAGGTTTTGTCTTGGTGAACCGAACCAGGTTATTCAGCCGTCAGCCTCGCAGAGTTTTGACTCGCTCATCAAAGCTCTGCTCAGTGGCCGTTGTGAAGTTCGATACGTGGTTTATTCGTTTATTCAGGTCGTTGAACAACCCGAGCAGCTCATACAAGCCATTATAAATGCTCATCGCCGATTCCAGGGTAAACTGTCGGTTCCATCTTTCATCCCAGGGTTGTGGGGTGTCCAGACCTGTTGAGATATTTTCGGCCTGTCTTTTCGCAAAATCGGATGTGGCATTTTCCAACGCCGGAATATCGTCCGGTGTCTGGCGGCCGCCGACCCCGCGATGCCTCAGCAACACCAGATGATACAACAGCATCCAGTAGTAAAGCGTCACCAGTCGTTCTTCGTCGAATCTTCGGAGCTTGCCTTTCAACCCCCAGTCCAACCGTTTGTCAGAATTTTTGACGACGAGTTGGCAGACAATTTCTTCGGCCCCGTCGCAGAATGTGTTCCAAAGCGCCGCCTGGGGAGCGTAGAAATGTTGAATCGACGGTTGAAGGCGCGCGGAATCGGCCAGCTCTCGGATCATCATCTCAAGATTAACTCGTCGCTTGCGCCCGGGGAGCCCATCTAAAATACCCATGTGTAACCGTGTCCCTTCAGTCGTCGTTCTCCGCCACATATCCTTCACCATATCCCATCCGAACTGCCCTCACCCCAGCAAGTCCGCCTGTGCTTGCGGCCAATCGCATGAAATGGTCTTGAGCCAGGCTGTCGACCATTGCCACGAACGGTTGAATCCAGCCCGGAGCGTAACTTTCTGTTCCCAGATTCGGCCTGCTCTCTTCGGCCACGAGCAAAGCGTCAAACGTTTCAACGTCAGGTTGACGTTTTGCCAACTTGACATGCGCGTTGCCGTACTCCGATTCGAACTGTTCCATCGCGGCCTGAGGGTTGTTCATATGACCTTTCCAGATGCAATTTCAATGCGTTGCCACGGCTGAATATCGTACAGGGGCCGGAGTTCTGTCAAATGGCGGGTATCCCGATCTTCAATGAATTATAATGAATCAGGCTGATGAAACCGCGGGAACGATGAGCTTCGCGATTGGGACAGCGCTGGCAGCACATGATTGAGAAGCCGAGTCAAATACGGGTCTCACGGTGGTCACAATGCCTGCCGCACGACCACCAACGTTTTGTTTAAATTGATTATGAATCCACAATCGACGACCCGGCATGGAGATCGAACCAATGAACCTTAAAAATTACATCCGGGATGTTCCGGATTTCCCAACACCCGGCATTCTGTTCCGAGACATCACTCCCCTGCTGAAGGACACCAAGGCCTTCAAGTCAACCATCGACATGTTTGCAGAACGATACTCCGACTCTCGTATCGATGCCATCGTCGGTATCGAGTCCAGGGGGTTCATGTTTGCCGCGCCGCTATCCTACAGGCTCGGAGTCCCTTTTGTGCCGATACGGAAACTGGGCAAACTGCCCTTCGACACCCACAAAGTGAGTTACGATCTGGAATACGGTTCAGATGCTGTGGAGGTCCATGTCGATGCAATAACCGACGGCAATAGCGTGTTGATCGTCGATGACCTGCTGGCCACCGGCGGAACGCTCGCCGCATCCACCCAACTCATCGAGCAGGCCGGAGCCGAGGTGGCGGGGTTGGCAATCGTAATCGAACTCGACGATCTGGAAGGGCGGAACGCATTGACCAAGTACGACATCCATTCTCTGATCCATTACTGAAATAACGGAAGGATTCAAGATGCCGAATCAAGAACCGCAGGAACGATTGATCGCTGCGCTGGACCAAACCGTCAACGAATCCCTGGATTATCTCACAGGCGAAGGAACGACTTCTCAGGCCAGGGTTGGTGACTGGGGAGCCTGGGAAGTGCTTTGTCACATGATCTACTGGCACCGGGCCACCACGGAGGGCATCGAGTCTGTCGCTTCGGGTGGGGAGCCTCGACAAATTGAGGCGGAAACGGATGAAGCGAACGCCCAGATAATCGCTTCCATGTCGGGCAAATCGAGCGAGGAATTGGCGAGTGAAGTGCGCGAAGTGCAAGCGCGGCTGATATCCGCTGTGCGCGGAATTCCCGATCCAGATTCGACTGTGTTTATCCGTTTGGGCGGGGCCGAATCGTCAACAAACCAGCGGTTGGAAGCAATGACCGGCCACTGGCGCGGACACGTTGAAGAGTTAAAGGGGGCAAGTTGAGGCGTGATTGCGGTCATGGAATCGCAGGTTTCGTCCGAACATATGGGCTTTCCAACAGCCGCCTTCTGATTCCTGACAGACCATTCATGAGTGGTTATTACCAAGTGTTAAGCCACAAAACGGTGGAAACCAATCGTGATATGACGAACTGATTTGACATATACACCATTCTTCTGCCACGATAAGGTCTGACAAGTTCGATAACTAACCCGCTGTAATTCGGCGAGTCAGTGTTCTGGTTTGGGGGCATGTGTTCCCGGACACCACAGTGGCTGGCCCGGTCAACGGGAGGTTGGGAAATCATGGTTTACAAGACAGGTGTGCGACACGTAACAAACTTCCTTCAAGAGGTTGACATTCTACGGGGGTTGTCCGAGCGTCACCTGGATCGGATATCCGCTCTGTGCGAGGAGACTGATTTCATCAAAGGCGACAATCTGGGAGACCAGGATGCTCCAGGCCACAAGATTTACATTGTCCGCTCAGGCGAAGTCAAAGCTACCACCGGAGCGAAGGACAAATCGCTGGTGGTCAGGGCAGTTCGCGAATGTGAAACATTCCCTGTCGCGGCGCTGTTTGATCCCCCAATACAGATCACCAATGCCAGAGCCGCCACAGACGGAACAGCGTTCACCATACCCAGAGTTCAACTGATCGAACTGTGCGAACTTGAGCCACGAATCGGCCTGCATATCTATCGCGCCGCCTGCCGGATACTGGTAAGCCGCTACAGGCACACTCTCAATCGTCTTGCCGATGAACATAGTGATAACATCGAGCTTTCCTTTAATAGAACCGGCGGGGAGCTCTGAGCCAGTCACGCCACAAACAACTTTTGATATATCTCGACTACGATTCGATAGAGCCAGTTCATCAATATAAAACGGAACCAACACACCAAAGCCAGGAGGTAAATCATGGCAATCATCACCATGGGTGGCCTTTCCGGTGGAGGAGCCAGAGCGCTCGGCCCACTGGTAGCTGAAAAGATCAGCGCCGACTATGTGGATAGGCTGATCCTCGCTGACATCGCCCGACATGTGGGCGCCACCGTCGAGGCGCTCCATCAGCGGGAGGAACGTCCGCCAACTCGGGGAGAGCGGTTCACGCGCATCCTCCAACGAATCCTGGAACGATCAGCGGTCACTGGCGCCGGAGGCGATCCTTACTTCGGACCTGGAATTTCAACATACCTGACGGAAGAGTACGAGGACCTGCCCCAACCAACTATAACCCGAGGGCACGAGCTTGAGGATGAAAAGTACTTCGAAGCTGTAACTTCAGTGATGAACGATCTGGCCACCCGAGACAATGTCGTGTTCGTCGGGCGCGGGGGCCACATCATCCTCAAAGACTTCCCGGGCGTGCTGAGAGTAGGCGTCGTTGCTCGAATCGAAGATCGTGTCGAGACAATAATGTCCCGCGAACGCCTGTCCAGGGAGGACGCCCAGAAGACCATCACGGCCCGCGACCTTGCCAGGAACACCTACTTCAAGAGCCACTTCGATGTTGACGCGCCGGACGACCCAGAACTCTATCACCTGACGATCAACACCAGCGAAGTTGACCTGGAGTTCGCCTCCGAACTGGTTCTCCAGTCGGCTCACGCCATGGAGGATGACCGCCTCCAGCGAAAAGTCGGAATGCCGGTTTAACGTTTGATGGAACTTTAATCGGCCCAATCGCGTAGTTGTTAACGAAATGCAACCCGCGATTGGGCCTGTCTTTGATGCTGTTTGTTTGGCGCCATCGCAGCCACCGCCGGAGATCGGTTCCATCAGGCAGACAGGCATATCATTTGCGCTTGACAATCGCGAGCCAAATACCATATCGTGGCGCGGAATGATTTGAGGACGCCACGCCGTAATGGACAACGCGTCGATTGCAGCGAGCGTGGGTTCGAAACAGCAATATTGGCTCCTGACCAACAATCCAATCCCAGGAGCGCAAGGGAGGGGTAATGGCCAACCTACTTGAGGTGAAAGACCTCGCCACCCATTTCTTTACTCAGGATGGGGTGGTCAAAGCAGTTGACGGGATTACCTATGACCTGGAGGAAGGCGAAGTCCTTGGGGTTGTGGGCGAGAGTGGATGTGGCAAGAGTGTTCACGCGCTCTCCATCATGCGGCTTGTCGCAAATCCGCCGGGCCGAACCGTCGGCGGCGAAATCATCTTTGAAGGCGAAGACCTTCTGAAGATGGACGATTCAGAGATGCGGCACATTCGCGGCAACCGAATCGCGATGGTGTTTCAGGAGCCGATGACGTCGTTGAATCCGGTTCTGACCATTGGGCGACAACTGACCGAGACGCTGGAGCTTCATCAGAACATGGCCCGCCCAGAGGCCCGCGCCAGAGCCGCCGAACTCCTGGGCACCGTCGGCATCCCTGACGCTGAACGCCGATTGGCAGACTATCCTCACCAATTCAGTGGTGGTATGCGGCAGCGGGTCATGATCGCCATGGCGCTCAGTTGCAATCCTCGGCTGATTATTGCTGACGAACCGACCACCGCGCTGGACGTGACGATTCAAGCCCAGATCCTGGAACTCATGCGCGACCTGGCTGTGGAGTTCGGCACGGCGATGGTAATCATTACTCACAACCTGGGCGTCGTTGCCCGCTATGCTCATCGCGTGGTTGTGATGTACGCTGGCCGAATCGTCGAAACAGGCTCCGCCAACGACATCTACAAAAACCCCCGGCATCCATACACATTGGCTCTGCTGAACTCCGTGCCAAGACTGGACGCCACAGAGCGCGTCCGGCTAGACGCCATCGAAGGGTTGCCTCCGGACCTCGTCGATCTGCCACCGGGATGCTCATTCGCTCCTCGTTGCAAGTTCGCGACCGAGAAGTGCATTCAGGAAGCTCCCGTCCTCGTAGAAACTGACACCAACCACACCTCTGCGTGCTGGCGCCATCACGAACTCACCGAATTGGCCCAAGCCGCCAGTAGTTAGGGGAGACGAACAACAATGACCCAAACTGACACACAAACCAACGGACAGGCCGCCGCTGGCGAAACGTTGCTTGAAGTCCGAGATATGAAGATGTACTTCCCTGTCACATCAGGGATCATTTTCCAGAAAAAGGTCGCCGACGTTAAGGCGGTGGACGGCGTATCGTTCACCATCAACAAAGGCGAAACCCTGGGTTTGGTGGGCGAAAGTGGCTGTGGCAAAACCACCACTGGCCGCGCGATCCTCCAGTTGTACAAACCCACCGATGGCGACGTGATTTTCGATGGCCAACGCCTAAATGACCTGGACAACTCGTCTATGCGGGCCATGCGACGCCAGATGCAGATTATTTTCCAGGACCCCTACGGTTCTCTGAACCCAAGGATGACCTGTGGAGACATCGTGGGCGAACCGCTGACCGTTCACAAATTGACCACTGGCAAGGGCGAGTATCGGGACAGAGTTGACGAGCTATTGCAGACTGTCGGCCTCAACCCCTACATGGGTGATCGCTACCCTCACGAGTTCAGCGGTGGACAGAGACAGCGCATCGGCATCGCACGCGCTCTCGCGGTGAACCCAAGCTTCATCGTGTGCGACGAACCGGTGTCAGCGTTGGACGTATCCATTCAAGCCCAGGTCATCAACCTGCTTGAAGACCTTCAGGAACAGTTCGGCCTAACCTACCTGTTCATTGCTCATGACCTGTCGGTCGTCCGGCATATCAGCGACCGGGTTGCTGTAATGTACCTCGGGCACATCGTGGAAATCGCAGACCGCAACGAACTATACGACAACCCTCTTCACCCTTACACCAGAGCCTTGTTGTCGGCGGTCCCGATTCCCGACCCGATCGTTGAGGCGGAGCGGGAGCGCATCATCCTAACCGGTGACGTGCCCAGCCCCATGGCTCCTCCTCCGGGCTGTGTATTCCATACTCGCTGTCCCGTGATGATTGACGAGTGCCAGGACGAGAGTCCTGAACTCCGAGAGGTCCAGCCGGGACACTGGGTGGCCTGCATACGCACCGAAGGATGGGACACAGCCAGAGCCTAGCGTCCGTCTTCGATCAGCCTCATTTTGAGACATATATAGCCCCTTCTCAATCGAGAAGGGGCTATTGCTTTTGGCGTTGTTCGGATTTCTTCGCGTCTTGGGCTACACGAATAAGACTCAGCCCGGAGTTGTTTTTCTCAGATCATCAACTCGCGTTCAGTTCTCTCTGATCGTTGGCTCTCATCCTCAACTGAGCGCGACGTTTCTTCTCTCGGTCCCAGCCACTCATAGGGGGCTTGCCTCTCGTGGCTTTGCTGTGAGTGTAAGTATGCTCGATGAACGACTTACCCAGATGGTTTTTGACCTCTGCCAGCACAGACTCTGAAACCGTCCGGTCGCGCCACCCACACATGATGCACATCGGGCTATCTTCAGTCGGCTGAACATAATCAAGAACCGCGCCATTGCACCTGGGGCAACTGTTGAGATTCATTCTGGCCATGATATTACTCCTTGCACTCTTGGATGTTGCGTCCCCTGAGTCAGTGGCTCTGCGTCGGCAATTTCTGTTCCGTGATCTGTGCGGCTATCGTCGGAACTTCTGATCGTGTCAGCGTTTGGTCCACCGCTCTCATCTGTCATGTATCGAGTTTATGCGGGAACGCGGCCTCCGGCCTGACCACCGCCTCTCAGGAATCTGACTCGTCCCTGACAAAGCTCGTCAGGAATGTCAGGAAAGTCAGGTTGAGGGGAAACTGCGGAATTTGCGGCCATTGTCGGAAGCTGAAATGAGAGTGTCGAGTTTCAGGTGATCAGGCTGCCAGTGGCGCAGAATCAACGAGATAATACGCTGGCGGTTCCAGCGCGGTTGCTGCATCGCGCAACAGGCAACAGGATCAGCCAAAAAGAATCCAGGAGACGGGAGCCGTTCGTTCGACTGGCGCGGGCGTCGTTAAAAGTCCGCCAATCGAAGCGGTATCCATGTGGATGATTCAGGATATCTGCGGGGCGTTAAGCCCTGGCCAGGCGTTCCATCTCCACCGCAAACCACAGAGCGAGGTTGCCAGTGCGGTCGTCGAACCCGAATTCGGCTGGCCTGTCCAGGTACGCGCGAATATCGGGCTGCGGGCCTGTGCCGCCACAGCCGTCCACCAACCCACCCTCTGAGTCAATACGCTCCGAAGCCGCCGCCCACAGGGAATCGACGAAAGGTCGGTATGACTCATCCAACCATCCGAGCCTCAGACCTCGCGCCACAGCGTATCCCACCATCGAGGTCGCCGTATGCTCATGGTACGAGCCAGGATAATCAAGCACTTGAGTCAGCATACCAGACGTATGCTGACGGTCCCTCAGCGCCTCCAGGTGCCGCCGATGCATCGAAATCAAGGCGTCTCGGTCGGGATTGTCCTCGTCCATGCAGGTGAGCGTTTCGGCGAAACCCATCGCGGCGAAACCGTTTCCCCGCCCCCAGAAGAACGGGAAATCTTCAGCATGCCAGAACAGTCCATCTGGTTGCTGTACTTTGCCGCCCAGCAGAAATTTCGACAGCACATCGATGTATTCAACAATGCCCGTCAAGTTGAAAGCTCTTCCCAACACGGCGCCTGCGAAGAACATATCTTCGGTGCGGTAATCATGGTCGCAAACAGGAGGCGGATTGCCCAACGGCTGTCCCAGGAAGAGGTCGGCGGCGCTGATCAGCATATTTCGGTACCGTTGATCTCCCGTGGCAGACGCCAGCTCGTCGCACCACACAAGGCCCGCTAAATGCTGCCCTGCGGTTCCCTCAAGCGTTGATTCGACGTCCGAAGTTAACGGTTCGACCAGTGTTGTGATGCTTTTGGCTGTCTGTTCGAGGTCGCCTACCAGTTCGGCGACACGCAGACGCCCGCTGATGGCAACTCCCTGTGTGTACACAAGAGGGTCCAGCGTGTATCCGTATTGGCCCGCCAGCAGACCCGCCACGTCCATTGGACTTCTTGAGCGTCGGCGGCCCAACTCTAAACGGGCCGGAGATTTTGAGGGAGCGTCTGGCTCGGAGAGGATCGAAAAGAATCGCTGGACTTCGGCATCGGTTTGATCCTGCGAGGCGGTGACTCGAAATCCCGGAATCGCGTCGATGCCGCTTGGGTTTCCGACAGCCAGAGCCGCGAGAAACGAGTCGTCAGGCCCGAGCGAACCCGCGCCGAGAGCCCCTCCGATTCGACCAGAGGGGTCCGTTGCGTCCCAACGCTGGGAATTTCCCACCGCAACTTCGAGAACGGCATCCGGAGCCATGAAACTGGCCCAGCGCCAGAGGTAACGGGATTCAGGATTCTGCTCGTCGAGAAAGAAATTCTCAGTCGGAGGATACCCAATGGTCGGGTCACCGCCAACCCCGTTGCCAGGCCCGGAGTCACCGCCCATCCCGTCCGGGTTTCCGCAAAGCACGATACTCATGGCTATTTCAGCCTTCAGAGAGTCGGACTCAGCGTAGGCAGATGCAATGCTCTGAACAGTCATGACATCTCGTTGGTCGCCGGAAAGCCCACCGATGACCAGAATGCGGTGCTTGGTCGTGTCGGCTGCATACGCCTCTCCGTGGACCAATGCGGGCATCGGCGTCCCTTGACGTGTAACGCCACAGGCATCGGCTGTCCACAATCCGTCGCCTTTGTCGGCCAATTCCTTCAGCATAGTTTCAAGATCAACCCGACGCGCAGACATGGCAACTCCATCTAATTGAAAGTATTTCCCTGAGACGAAGCGCATTGTACACTAACAGCCACGTCATCAATTGATCGATTCGACAGGAGGTCCCGCATGGGCGGTCCGGAGTATATTCCACTGGCTCAATATCACCGATACACAGAGGCGGAAATGGAGCAACGCGCCGCCGAATTCTACTCTGACATCCAGAGGAGACGGACTGTGCGCGATTTCTCGAAAAACCCTGTTCCGCGTGCGGTCATCGAACACTGCATCATGGCCACCGGGACGGCGCCAAGCGGAGCCAACATGCAACCTTGGAGTTTCGTCGCCGTTTCGGATGCCGCCGTCAAGCGCCGCATTCGAATCGCCGCCGAGCAGGAAGAACAGGAGTTTTACGACCATCGAGCGCCCCAGGAGTGGCTGGACGCTCTGGCCCCTTTGGGCACCGATCCCAACAAGCCATTCCTCGAAACCGCTCCATACCTCATCGCCATATTCGCTCAGAATTACGGTGTCCTTCCCGATGGCCGTCAGTTCAAACACTACTACGCCACCGAGTCGGTGGGAATCGCGACGGGATTCCTATTGATCGCTCTGCACAACGCAGGGCTGGCAACGCTGACTCACACTCCCAGCCCGATGGGGTTCCTGAACGAAATCCTTGGCAGGCCGAGCAACGAACGGCCTTTTCTGTTGATCGTAGCCGGTTACCCTTCCGACGACGCAACCGTCCCGAAAATCACGAAAAAGAGCCTCGACGAGATCGCCACTTTCATCTGAGACGTCCAGGCTAACGTTCGAAGCGCTCCAATCTGTATGGCTCCAGAACATCCACTGGCGTGCCCGTCGTAATCTCCGTCGCGGCAAACTCTCCGATGAGGGGCGCGAGCGTGACGCCGCTATGCGTCAGAGCGATGTAAACGCTGGGCGCTTTTTGGGCGAATCCGACCACTGGCAGCCCATCCATTGGCAGCGGGCGATACCCCACCGGAACGGGTATCGCCTTCGCCCCGTTTGCCGCCGGCAGGTAGTGGATGGCTCTTGAGAGCAGGTCATCGGCATGGGTTTGGGAATCGTCGCGCGCCAGACTTTCCTGGTTTGCTTCACCAATCGTCAACACGCCGTCAATATCCTGGCGAATATGAATCTCCGGTTGTGCATCGCTGATCGGCGGGCAGTACAACGCCGCCACCGAGCGCAATATTGGAGGTTGAGGGTCGGTCGTTATCAACACGCCCGGGCTAACCTGTTGCGGCAGATCGATTCCCACATACGCCGCCAGTTCCGTATTGCCTAATCCGGCGCATAGAACCACCACATCGCACTCGACAGGCCCGCCGGTTGTCTCAATCGTTGTGACGCCCCCATTGGCTGGCTGAATGCCGGTTACCTTCCGATCAAGATGGACCCTGCCGCCACTGAGTCGCACCCTATCCAGGCATAAATTAGCCACCCTTGGAGGCATGACGTGCCCTTCGTCAGCGGCATAAGCCGCAGCGGCGACGTCTCCAGGTCGAAGCCCAGGTTCCAGAGCCAACATCTGTTTCTCATCAATCATGCGGGCGTTATATCCCCAGGACTGGAGGCGTTGGACTTGCGCCTTCAGTGCCTCTGCGGTATCCTCATTGGATGCCCAGGAAAGATGTCCACCCCACCGCAGGCCGGTCTCGCCATCCAGAAGCCTCGCGAACCTGTCCCACGTGTCCAGAGCGCGGCGATTCAGGTCGTGGTAATGTCGTGGCTGCTTTCCGAACGAGTTGATCCACGCAAATGAGCGGCCCGACGTTCCGGCGCCGGGAGTCTCGGCTTCCAGCACAGTCACCTCAACTCCCAATCTCGAAAGATAGAACGCGATCGACGCTCCCACGATTCCCGCTCCAATAACTGCTACTCTCATGATCTCTCTGCTGGGCATTTTCTCTCCTGTCATCAATACTGGCCTGCACTGGCGGGCGCTGGTATAATCTCGCCAATCTTAGCGCCTACTGAGGAATTTGCCATGATCTCGATTTTCGTCACCATCAGAATAAAAGAAGGCTTTGCCGATCAGTTCACCGAAGCCAGTTTCGGCGACGCTCAGGGCTCGACCAAGGACGAGCCAGGATGCTTCAGGTTCGATATCCTCAAGAACTCAGAGGACCCGAACCTTTTCCACCTGTACGAGGTCTATGCCGATGAGGCGGCGCTGGACGCCCATCGCGAGGCGCCGCACTACAAGCAATGGCGATCCACAGTCCAGGACTGGTTCGACGGAGACATCGAACGAGTCGCGATGACCACAGTGTTCCCTTCGGAACAGGGCTGGCGCGATCAGAAGCCCCATCTGCTCAACTGGTAATTCAACGGGCGGCTGACGATCCCCCGCCCGACTCGATTCGCATCCGACAACACCAGTACGCCAGAGTTTGCTCACGTTACTCTGGCGTATTCTTATATCGCTGACAACACGTGGACGGGATGGGATTTCATGACCAAAACCGACACCAAAAAACGGCCAATCACCGCAGAGGACCTCTACGACCTCCAGTTAGCGTCCAGTCCCGCTATCGCGCCTGACGGAAGCAGCGTCGCCTATTCAATCCAACGTGTGGACAGGGAGAGTGAGAAGAAGCATTCCAACATTTGGATCGCGCCGACTGACGGGGGTTCTCCACGTCAGTTCACACACGGCGACCAGTCCGATACCGGCCCGGCGTGGTCTCCTGACAGCGGCCGTATCGCTTTTTTGTCTGACCGCATGGGAGATGATCAATCTCAGATATTCCTGGTGTCAGTTCAGGGCGGCGAGTCCAGGCCGGCCACCGATTTGAAGGGCGAGTTCGGCCATTTAGAATGGTCCCCGGACGGCAAACGAATCGCTTTCGAGTTTCGGGCCAAGGATCAAGAAGAGATCGACCGAGAGGCAGACGATATGAAGAAAGAGCTGGGCATCGTCCATCGTCGATTCACGCGAATCTGGTACAAAGCAGATGGCGCCGGTTACATACCGTCGGAGCGGTGGCACATCTGGACGCTGGACGTTGAGAGCGGCGAAACGACCCAACTGACTACTGGTGACACTTGGGACGAAAGAAGGCCGCTCTGGTCTGCTGACGGCTCTGAGATCGTTTTCGCGTCCAACCGCACTCCTGATCCCGACCAGGACCCGGATGCCGTCAGTGTTTTTGCTGTCCCCGTCGATGGCGGCCAACTCAGGGAGATTCCTGTGCCTGTCGGCGAGAAATTTGGCCACATGATCTCTCCAGACGGAAATTGGATTGCCTACATCGGCAAAGAAGGCAAAGGAGACTGGTGGCGCAATGATCATCTCTGGATTGTGCCTTTTGATGGGAATTCGGCGCCTCGGTGCCTGACTGACGACGAGGATTTCTGCGTCGGTGACGTGAGCATAAACGACATGGGTGAAGGAGGCGCCGTGGCCCCACGATGGTCGCACGACTCCCAATCCATCTATTATCAGATTTGTAGGCACGGCAACACGCATCTGATGGCCATGAATATCGAGACGAGAGTAAGGACCGAAATCGCGACCGGCGACGGTGTCGTGATCGAATTCGACGTAGATTCCCAATCCGAACTGGCGGCGTGCATGTTCTCAGATCCCCAAGACCCTGGTCAGATCAATCTGATTAACCTATCTGACAAGTCACAAACGCAACTGACAAATCTGAACCCGTTTTTGCGTGACGATGTCGAGATGGGAGACATCGAGGAAGTGTGGTTCAAAGGCCCGGACAAGAATGACCTTCAGGGTTGGATATTGAAACCCCCTGGGTTCGATCCATCGAAGACCTATCCATCGATTCTCCAAATCCACGGCGGTCCATTGGCGCAGTACGGTAACCTGCTAATGCACGAGTTTCGCTACCTCTCGGCCCAAGGATACGTCGTCTATTTCACCAATCCGAGAGGCAGTCTGGGCTACGGAGAGGAACATTCGAAGGCGACATCCAACAAATGGGGCACGGTGGACTACCCTGACGTCATCGCGTGGAATGATTACATTCAAAAACTGCCCTACATCGACCCCGAGCGAATGGGAGTGACTGGTGGCAGTTATGGCGGTTATTTAACCAATTGGATCATCGGCCACACCGACCGATTCAAGGCCGCTGTGACCCAGCGTTCTGTCAGCAACCTGCTGGATTTCTACGGCGCCACGGACGGCAACTGGATATGGGAAGAGGTTTTTGGGGGCCGCAAACCGTGGGACGATTTCGAGACCTACTGGCGACAGTCGCCTATCAAGTACTTCGGAAATGCCAAAACGCCGACTCTGGTCATTCACAGCGAACAGGACATGCGATGCCCCATGACTCAGAGCGAGCAGGTGTTCGTGGCTCTGAAGCGCCAGGGCGTGGATACCGAGTTCCTGATCTTCCCAGGGGAGTCCCATGGCCTCTCCAGAGGCGGTCGCACAGACCGACGCATCGTCAGGCTGAACGCTATCAGAGAATGGTTTGACCGCTATCTGAAGTAGATCCAGACACTGAGATCGAGTTAGTCTGGCCTCTGGGAATAATCTCTGCGGAGGATCGAGTACAGCTTCATGTCGTGATACTCATTCTTCCAGTATTCGTAGTCGCGAAGAAGGCCTTCGAAGCTCATCCCTGCCTTCTCCATAACCCTGTAAGAACCCAGATTCTGAGCGTCACACATCGCCTCGATGCGGTTCAGTTCCATAGTCTCGAACCCGTAACCAATGGCTTCAGTCACCGCCTCCGTGATGTAACCTCGCCCCCAGAACTCGCGGGACAGCGCATATCCGATCTCGGCCTTTTTATTCTCCGGGTCCCAGTTGGTGAACCCGCACGTGCCGATGACGCGGTTGCTATCTTTGGCGACCAGCCCCCAGGCAGCGACATCCCCCAGTTGGCGCCTGAACATCGTGTCGGAGAGAAATCCGATAGTTTCATCAACTGAAGTTGCGGGTCCCCAGGACAGATATCTGGCGAATTCGGGGTCAGAAGTGTAGTCGAAAATGTCTGCGGCATCGTCGAGGTTGAGCATGCGCATCACGAGCCGGTCAGTTTCCAGTTGGGGCAAATCGCAGAAAATATCTTCAATTATCATTTCAGCACTCTCCCTGAGTAATCGAAGGCTATCACTGGCGTTGGTGGCGTAACAATCACGTAACCACAGGAACTGTGTAACTGTGCAAAAAGATTGGCATCTATGACCAAGATTCACATTGACACGCACATTTGTTCTATCGTACATTTGTGTCAACATTCTTAAGATGGGGAGTGGTTACATGGCACAGACCAACGGCATCGACCAAGGCGACGTAATGCTGCTCGTAGGCACCAGAAAGGGGGCCTTCATCGTCTCCAGCGACCAATCGCGGGAGGACTGGGAGGTTTCTGGCCCCTATTGTGACACCAACGACATATTTCATCTCGTGTATGACTCCAGGAATGGCGGAACATTGCTGGCCGCGGCCAACGATAGTATCTTTGGCTCGCAGATCAAGATCAGCCACGACCTGGGCCGGTCCTGGGCTGAGAGCGAGCAAAACCCGAAGATCAGTGACGGAAGCGATCTGGCATTCAGCCGAAGCTGGCATATCGAGCCGGGCCGCGAGAGTGAACCCGGCGTGGTCTATCTGGGCGCAGAGCCCGCTTCGTTGTTCCGAAGTCACGATTGGGGCAACACATGGGAGCAGCACGGCACTGTCACGCTTCATCCAACCAGGGACCGATGGGAGCCGGGCTTGGGTGGACTGTGTATGCACAGCATGGTTTTGGACCCTCGTTCTAAACAGAAGATGTGGGTCGCAATCTCTGCGGCAGGCGTTTTCATGACAGAAGACGGCGGCGAGACGTGGGAGCCGAAAAATCGGGGCGTCCGAGCCGACTTCTTGCCGGACCCGTTTCCAGAATTCGGACAATGCCCGCACAAACTTCTATCGCATCCAGCAAAACCTGACACGCTTTATCAGCAGAACCATTGCGGCGTGTTTCGAAGCGACGACGGCGGAGACGAGTGGCATGACATCACTGCAGGGTTGCCATCCAGTTTCGGATTTGTGCTGGGCCTACACGCTCAAGACCCCGACACCATATACGTCATGCCTGAAGACCAGGTTTCAACAGGCGAAGCCGGAGGTTTCAGGCGCTACGTTCCCAATGCAAAGATGATCATCTACCGTTCCAGGAACGGCGGAGACGACTGGGAACCTCTCACCAACGGCCTGCCGCAGAAAAACGCCTTCATCCACTCGATGCGAGAGGGCATGGCCACCGACAGTATGGACCCATGCGGAATCTATCTGGGCACATCCACGGGCCAGGTATTCTATAGCCGTGACGATGGCGACAACTGGGAATTGCTGGTGGAATACTTGCCGCCCATCAACTCGCTGGAAATCGGCATCGCCAAGTAGCGAGTCTCCTGAGGCCACGACCAAAAACAGTCTGGTTGCGAACGTAATTCCTCGCAGCCAGATTGTTTTGTTCTGACGGAAAGATGACGACTACCCGCTAAGTCCGTCCAAACTCCCGTTCCAGATGAACCGAACTCAAATGAATCATCGTCGGGCGTCCATGAGGGCAGGTGTTGGGCTGGGCGCAGTCTTCCAGTTGACGGGTCAGTTCCATCATCTCCTGATGGCTGAGGACCTTGCCAGCGCGTATAGCCGAGTGACAGGCAATCGAATATGCCGCTCGCTCCTCCCACGACTCGAACCCGCCGCCTTCGGCCATGAGGTCGAGTATGCCCACCAGGGCGCCAGCCGGGTCAGCTTCTCCCAGCAGGGCTGGAACTCCTCGGATCAAAAAACTGTCGCCTCCAAATGGCTCGACAGCGAACCCCAACGAACCCACTATTTCCCTTTGAGTTTCAAGCAGTTCTTGATGCTCTGGGTTCAACTGCACAATCGCAGGTTCCAACAGGCTCTGGACCTCGGGATTCCTTGCAGTAGCCTCTGCCCGAACGCGCTCGAACATCACACGTTCATGCGCGGCGTGCTGGTCTATGAGATACATTCCGTCCGGCCCCTCGGCGGCGATATAGGTAGTCTGCACCTGTCCCAATACTCGAAGCACAGGAAGAGCGTTCCTCGGGGCAAGAGGTTCCGGGACAGGAGCGCCAGCAGCGTTCGATGGTTGCCTATTCTCGTGACCGCCTGTCCAGCCTGCGATTTCCGCCAGACGGGCACGTTCGGAGGTCGAAGGACGAGAAAACGGCGCCGTGAGCCAGAATGCTCCAGATGCTGATTGCGGCGATGCAGTTGGCGGTGCGTGACCGGATGCTGACCGCTGAACCTCGGGCACAGGAGAGTGGGTAATCAAAGCCTGTCTCACCGCCTGTTGGACGGCGCCGAATATCTGATTTTCACGCCGAAATCGGACCTCAGCCTTGGCAGGGTGGGCATTCACGTCAACATCTTCGTAAGGCATGTTGATGTTGACCACGCCCATTGGAAACCGACGCTCCGCCATGAACCCGTGGTAGGCCTGCTCCAACGCGAAGGACAGGAATCGGTTCTGCACCCACCGACGATTCACGAAAAAGCAGATGTACGAGCGGTTCGCCCGGTCCATCGAAGGCGGGCTAACCAGCCCCCAGACCATCGGTGAAGATTCGTCCACTTCCGTGGGCGACATGTCCAGCATGCCTTCAGCATTTTGGAGACCGTACACCGCCGCAACCACCGATCGAAGATCGCCGGTGCCTGGGCTGGCGAACCTCCGGCCCTTGTCTGGATTCAACTCGAATCGGACTTCTGGATACGCCAGGGCATAGCGTGTTACGGCGATCTGGATTCGTGATGTTTCCGTGCCGATTGTCTTTAGGAATTTCTGTCTGGCGGGAAGATTTCGGAACAGTTGACGCACCGTGATGGTGGTCCCTGTCGGCGCTCCCGCCGGTTCATGGCTCACGACGTCGCCGTCATGGACCTCGAATCGAGTCCCTTCCGATTCTCGCTCGTATCGAGTCACCAGCGTGACCCTGGAAACAGCGGAGATGCTGGGCAGCGCTTCGCCACGGAAACCCAAAGTCTTGATTCCGTCGAGGTCATCGGCGCTGTTGACTTTGCTCGTGGCGAACCTCTGGAATGCCAGCGAGACCTCATCTGAAGGGATGCCAACCCCATTGTCAGAAATTCTGATTAACTCCGAACCGCCGCCCCTGACCTCAACAGAGATTCTTGTGGCGCCTGCGTCCAGCGAGTTTTCAATCAACTCTTTGACGGCAGATGCTGGCCGCTCGATAACCTCACCGGCGGCGATCTTCGAGGACACATCTGGGCGCAGGAGTCGAATCGGCATGGGTTATTCCTGGGTTGGCGGTCTCCCATTGGTCGCGGCCCGATACCCGATCTGGGCAGATTCGCCCGTCGCGGCAAACTCGGAGATGATTCCGTAGATGCGCTCCATTTCCTCGTCGGATGCGGATCGGAAATAGTAGGGCTGGCAGACCACGCCGCCGAACGTCTCAACGATTTCAGGGTAGTCGTCGATCACGAAGTCGGGCCAATGGGGGACCTCGTACTCGGACAGTCCGGCCACGAAATTCTGGATTGGTTTTCGATAAACGCCGGACACCAGGTCCTCAAGCTCATGCTGGCGAACCTCAGCATTCCTCAGACCAACACCCGACCATATGAAAACGTCGTGACCATCGGAGATCAGCCTTTCGAACGTCTCTCTGGTCTGGGGCCGCAGGCTGTTATCCACAGCCAGAATCGTGTAATCAACGTCGAAAAATATCTTTAATCCCAAACCTTCGCCCTCTCTTATTCAATGAAGAGGGCGGGATGTGCCCGCCCTCGCTCATTTTACCATTTTCGATGAATTGACTGACTACGGTCGTGGACCACACTTTTGCGTGTTTTCATAGTTCGGCCAAAAGCCATCGTCATATTGTTCTAAATTACGGCCGCATGCCCATCGGACCGCGGGTCGGCGCCAGCCATCCGCACGCCCGTATCCGGATCGATCATAATGAGCTTCACCGATCCACCATATCCGCCTGCGGGTTTGATTTCCACATCGTGCCCCTTGGCTTTTATCTTGGCAATTTCCTCTGGTTCCATGCCTTCTTCAATTTCCAGCACGAACGGGTCATCGACGTTGGCGGGGTCCGTGCCCGGTGTGCTGGTCCAACGGGGAGCCTCGACCGCTTCCTGGGGGTCCAGGCCGTGGTCGATAACGTTGGAGATTACCTGGGCATTCCAGGCTATCTGGCGGTCGCCGCCCGGCGTCGCGCCTACCAGGAAGGGTTTGTCGTCTTTGAAGACCATGTAAGAATTGAGCGTGTGCATCGTGCGCTTGCCCGGCTCAATAACGTTGGGGTGTCCATCGACGAGGCTGAATCCACGACCTACCCTGTTGTTCAGGGTCACGCCAGTTCCGCCGGCAACGAACCCGCCGCCAAAGCCCATTGAGAGGCTATGAATGAAGGACAATGCGTTGCCCTCCTTGTCCACGACGCAGAAGTAGCTGGTGTTGTCGTCACCCGGAATCGGAGCAGCGATAGGGCCAGGCTCGAAGTTGATGTCCGCCGCCGGATTCATCAAGGCGCGACGTTGAGCGGCCCACGGCTTGGAAATCAACTCATCCAGCGGGTTGTCTATGTATTCGGGGTCGCCCATGTATTCGTTGCGGTCTGCCATTGTCAGTTTCTTGGCCTGCACCATCGCGTGAACGACCTCGGCATTGTAGAAACCCATCTCGCCGATATCCAGGCCTTCCATGATGTTCAGCATTTCCAGGAGCATATATCCCTGGGAAGGAGGAGCAGTCTCATAAACCGTGTGGCCTCTATACGTGGTCGAAATGGGAGGTTCGTACCAGGTGGACTCGTGCTGGGCGAACTCCTCCACGGTGTAGAGACCGCCTGCCGCCCGAATCGCCCTGACCATCTCCTTCGCTGTGTCGCCTCGATAGAACTCCTCGGAACCGCCGGCGGCGACACGTCGAAGGGTGTTGGCGAGATTTTTCTGCACCAGGATGTCATTCTCCTCCAGAGGAGCGCCATTCTTAGTGAAAATTGCCGCCGTGTCAGGGTACTCGTTCAGTTTGTCGTTCATCATCTGGAATCCGCGAGCCGTTCTGGCAGACACGGGATGGCCTTCCTCGGCATATCCAATAGACGACTCCAGGAGACTGGCGAGCGAGCGAGTCCCGAACCTCTCCAGGATGTCTTCCCAGCCAGCCACTTCGCCAGGGATAGCGGCGGCAAGCGGTCCGGTCAGAGGCATTGTTTTGTGCCCCCTGCTGACAAAGTAATCACGAGTCGCAGCCATCGGAGCCTTGCCGCTGCCGTTAAGACCGTAAACCCTGCCGGTCTTGGCTTCGTACATGATGACAAAGGGCTCTCCGCCCAGACCGCATCCCGCCGAGACGGTCACGGCTTCGACTGCTGCGGTGGCGATGGCGGCATCGAAGGCGTTGCCGCCCTCGGCCAGGACTCGAATGCCCGCCGAAGCAGCCAACGGAGATATTGATGCGACCACGCCGCCAGTGGTATAAACAGTGCTTCGGCCAGTATTGATCTGAGGTTTAGATGTGACCACTGTGTATTGACCCCTTTGCCTTTCGGTGTTTCCATATCCAACATCGTAGCGCCTCAGTCAAGTGCCTCGCGCCTGAAACTCAACCATTGGCGGCGGTCAATCAAATGCCCTGGAGTATCGGTAGATGAACAGCAAGATTATTTCAGCAGTCTGCGTTGCATTTTTGACGTTGGCAGCAGCCTGTATGGACGACCCTGAGAAAGCCCAGGAACACTATGACCTGGCGCTCGAATACCAGGAATCGGGTCAGGTCGCGAACGCAATTGAGGAGTACACCAAGGCCATCGAAGCATTTCCCGCCCAGTATCAGAGCTACTACAATCGCGGATTGTTGAGGGCAGGTCAGGGAAACCTAACTCTGGCAATCGAAGACTTCGATGACACTCTAAAACATTACCCGGAATTCGCCGACGCGTTCCACAATCGAGGCCTCGCATGGGGCGGCAAGGGTGACCACAATCGGGCTATTGAGAACTTTGAGAGAGCTTTGGAGATCGAGCCTGACGCCTCTGACACTTACTACAGCAAAGGGGCGGCCCATCTGGCTATTGGCTCTCTGAGACGCGCAATTAGCAGCCTCGATCAGGCAATCGCCATCAATGACAAAAAGTCAGATTATTTTGCGTTCCGAGCGATGGCCCACGCCAGTCAGGGCAATGAGGAGTTGTCGGAGGCTGATTTCAAGTCGGCAGTCAGCCTGGGCTGGAATGCTGTCCTATTGCGAGAGCAGGTCAACGCCATGAATGCACGTTCCAGAAATTCGCAATGAAACTTTCGCAACGAGCTTGAAACCAGTATCCTTAATTGTCAACGCAACATCGCACATGGATAACTGAGGAGACGACCCTTGAGCCAAACCCCCACCCTCCGAGACGTTCTCGACGCCCAGAAGCGAATCGCCGGACACGTCACCCGCACTCCCCTGCACCGATACATTTCCCTGGACAAACTCCTGGGAGCCGATGCAGTGTACGTCAAGCACGAGAACCATCAGCGGTTGGGCGCGTTCAAGATGCGGGGAGGGATTAACCTGGTCTCCCAGATGTCGCCAGAGGAGCGAGCGCGGGGCATTGCCACGGCGTCCAGCGGCAACCACGGACAGTCCATCGCGTACGCCGCCTCCGTGTTTGGCATGAAAGCTGTTGTTGGGGTCCCAGAGAACGCCAACCCTGGCAAAGTCGAGAGTATGCGAAACCTGGGAGCCGAGGTCATCCACCACGGCGCGTTCTTCGATGAGGCAAAGGCCCACCTCCAGATACTTGCCAAAGAGGAAGGGTATCGATATGTGGACCCCGTGGACGAACCTCTTTTGATCGCAGGAGTCGGCACCTACACCCTGGAGATAATGGAGGACCTGCCCGATGTGGACGTGATAATCGTCCCGA
>JASLRP010000137.1 GCA_030743915.1 SAR202 cluster bacterium
CAGTCCGACTTCTCCTTTGGCTTGCTCAAAACCCTCTTCGATGCTCCAACGGATACCGGCAACCCCTATGAGTTCCTCAAGGGTGGTATCCTCCGGGCCGAAGCACACATAGTAGGCCAGTTCCTCTGGCTTAGCTATGGAACGGCGCACCAGCAACCAGTGCTCTTTACCTGGTTCCTTCAGTGGCCTTATGGGTATTCGTGCCCAGTCATACATCCTGGGACCCTTGGCGCCGTCTCCTACGCTCAGCCGCACCCACTCCTCATCAAGGACATGCGATACAAGCTTAGCTGCGCCTACCTGAGCAGGGCCTTTCTCAGTCCACACCCATAACGGCTCGGTGCTCTTGACTGCCAGCACATGAGAAACTCCTTGTTCTTCCAGCCAGATTCTGAGCCGTCGATCGTTTCCATAGACCTCGTCAGCGGTTACCCACGATGCGGGCACTCCTGCTTCCAATGCCCTCTGGAGCATAACCTTTGCAAGTTGCGGCTTGGTCTCAAAGACTTTATCTTCAGGCACTCCTGCTTCAGTTCTGCGATCTTGGTCCTCTGCCCACTCCTTGGGGAGGTAAAGCTCACGATCCAGGAAGGCTCGACCCTGGGGAGAGGCGTAGGCTAGAAAGACTCCTATCTGGCAGTTCTCTATGCGACCAGCCGTGCCGCTGTACTGACGCTTTACTCCCGCTGACTTGGTGCCCTTCTTGATGAAGCCAGTCTCGTCAATCACCAGAACGCCACATCGGTCTCCAAGGTGCTCGACCACATAATCTCTCAGATCATCTCGGACCAGATTCTCGTCCCACTCGTAGGTCGCCAGTAGTCTCTGGACTCCGTCAGGAGTGCTGTCTCCGGCAAACTCAGCCAACTGCCAACCGTTCTTACGCTCCAGCGGACTGAGCAGTCCCTTGAGGTAGGCCAGCGCTCGCTGACGAGGTTCCCGCCTACTGAATCTGTCGACGATCAACGAGTGCATTGCATCCAGGCCACGGGCCCATGCCTCCACTTCCTCCACCTCGACAGCGCTTGTATCCTCAAGTCGATCGTTGTCCTCGCCAAACATGACCGCCTCCTCGAATTATCATTGGGCGGTCTATTCTACATTGTTAAAGTGCGGCTGTAGTACTAAGTTCCTCTATCAAAAAGAAGGAAGACGTCTGAGACAGATTAGAGAACATCCAATGGAAACGAAGGCCTCGTGAATGTCGGCCCTTCGTTCATATCGCACTCTCAATCTGCGGAATTTATGCAGCCATGCTAATGTCCTTTCAACTACCCATCGATCGACGCCCAACCCGCTGCCATGCTCAGTAGAACGCTTGGCAGTCAATGGCTTGACTCGCACAGAACGCAACTGCTTTCGATGAGACTCAGAGTCATACCCACGATCTCCAAGCAACTGATCTGGTCTACGACGAGGACGTCCTCGCTTGCCTCTGACCGAAGGTATAGCCTCGACCAAAGCCATCAACTGAGTCACATCATGCCTGTTGGCGCCGGTCAAGATCGATGCCAGAGGAATCCCATTCCCATCAGTGATCACGTGATGTTTGCTGCCTGGCTTGCTGCGGTCAGTAGGATTAGGTCCTGTTTTTCCCCCCGCCACCAACCGCTCGGATGGAGGCGCTATCAACAACGGCGCGAGACCAGTCAATCTCATCTGCCTCTCGTAACTTGGCCAGCAAAACTTCATGAAGGTTCTGCCAGACTCCAGCGTCGTGCCACTCTTTCAGACGACGCCAGCACGTCATGCCTGACCCACAGCCCATCTCCTGAGGCAACATCTCCCAAGGGATGCCACTCTTTAGAACAAACACAATCCCTGTCAGCGCGGCTCGGTCGTCGACTCGCTTGCGACCAGGGTAACGAAACCTCCTGGGCTTGGGACGCGGCAACAGAGGTTCAATCAGTTCCCATAGTTGATCATCTACCAGTGCTTTGGCCATCTATTCCCTCCTCGCATGAGGAGAAACTAACGCCAGGTCGATCCCGTGTCAATTCATTTTGTTAGACGCTCTTAATGTTGCATCCACGCCTGGGAGGACGGAATTGCATGAGGTTCCCATCGTTCGAATGGATGTGGCTGACGCCGGTGGCGGTTCGAAAGTGGGTGACCAGGCGCGAGTGGAATTCGACAGCGAGTAAACGAAACACGTGGACGGATGGGTTATTTCGAAAGTCAGCAAGAGCAGAAGAAACTACACTCTGGTTAATTTAACTCGCCAATCGGGTGATTTGACAACTGATGTGGATTTCCGGGTTTGTTACACTCATGAACTAGATAATGGTTGTGCGGACTTGCGGACTGTCTAGCATACAGTACTACATTCCCACGGGTTATGGGTGCCTCCACCTATAACGCATAATGCTGACACCGACGACGCTGATACCCAATAGATTGAGAATCAAACGCAATGGAAACGGGAAAAGGGAGTAGTCTAAGGAGCCACCACCTTGCGCAATCGTATCCAAGGCATCAAATTGTTCGGAAGTATTCTTGCATTGTTCATCGTCCTGGGCGCTGTGGCGGCAGTGAGTGGCGGAGGTAGATGGAGCGGATTTGACCCTGAAGTCTTTATCAATAATGACAAATTTAATGTTTACATCGAGTGGCCAGAAGAAGACACTTGTCTCATCGATGGGCTTGTCGATGTAAACTTCTGGTACCCGAGCAACCGTGATTCCTCGGTCACCGAAGCCGTCTTGGAAATGGAGTCGGATGCGACATTCCCGTGCGACCACAGCTCGAATTCGTCGCTTATCGACGATAACGGCAATATCCATGTCTTGACGAAGACCGATCTCAAAGAGGGAAATAACTCTGACCCAAACCAGGGCGGTGTCTTGGTGGATGTCAAAGTAAATACGTCCGAGCAGACGACTGTAAGGGTATATTTGTACCATAATTCCCAGGCGCTGGATGCCGACGGGAAACCGGTTGGAAGCCCAGTTCAGGTCTGTGAAGGATTCTCTGACGATTTCGTGTCCTGCGGGCCATACCGCTTTGGCGGTGAGGGCAATGGCTCGCCTTACGATGCGGGCGACAGTTCCGAAAAGCCGAAAGAACTGTCAGATGACGACGAAGATGAAGACGACGACTAGGGTCGAGCACAGGTTCGCGCCAGTCTTCTTGAATGTTCCCAGCTTTGTCACCCTGTCGAGGATAGCATCGTCATGGCGATACAACATTGGATTAAAGTCTATATACTGACGGTCGCCGTTGCCGCCACTTTGGTCGCGTCTCTGACCGTGTGGTTGTGGCCGCCATCTGTGAACCCTTCCGAGTTGTGGATGCCGCCGGTGTTTATCCTCCTCCTGGTGGTAGCCGGGCGGTTCCCTTTCAAGGTTTCCCCTCAAGGTGATGCCACGGTTATTACGAGATATATGTCGGGTAGCCCCAGGGGATCACTCCCCCAGGGCCCCCAGCAGATCCGGACGTGCAGAATTCCCGCATCCGGCTCCTCAGACCACGGGCTTCGCTGTAAGGCCAGATGTACCGACCCA
>JASLRP010000138.1 GCA_030743915.1 SAR202 cluster bacterium
GAGCTTCACCAGGCTGCGGTCGATGCTGTTCCTCACCGTCGGTCCGGTCCAGGGTCGACCCGAAGATCCGTTCGACAGATGGCCAGCTTTGGTGGCGAGGACGATCTCGTCGCGACGATTGGCAACTGTCTTGCCGATAAGCTCTTCGCTGTTTCCATAGCACTCTGCGGTGTCGAAGAAGTTGATGCCTCCGTCGAGCGCGGCGCCCAGTATCCTGCCCGCCTTTTCGACGTCGTTGGCTGATAGCGCCCCTAACTGCGCCAGCCCGACACCCAGACGGCTAACCTTCAGGCCGGTCTTCCCCAGCGTCATCGCCTCCATGCCATACCTCCTTGCGATTCTTTGTCTGATCCAACCCAGATTTCCCAGATAGTCTGAATCCGTGATTGGAATTCCTGCCGATACTGTAAACGTTCTGCTCATGATCCGCGAGTGGTTGGAATCTCGGCATCAATTGGGCCATGCGTCCATAGCTGAGCAGATGAGGTAACTCCGTGCAAAGTTATTTGTGCGCTCGCTGGTCCTGCATGCGAGACTGCAGAATTTTTTTTTGAGTCCATCCAATTCGACCCCTGAGATGGAGGACGTGGTCGTGTTCAGAATTGACGATGTCGTTGCAGTATTACTGGTGAGTTACGCAGATGGTTCGATCTAAGCGGTATCAGTATTCGGATTGGCTGAGCGTCAGGCAGAGCGCATCCGTAAAGTCCAAGCGGCTCAGAATTAGATTCAGAATATGTTTGGTGGCAACGCCGGTATGTCTGAGTGTGATGCCCGTTGCCACGAACGCATCCAGCAACCCGATGTCATCGCGCTGGCTTACCTGTCGTGCGTGGTCCAACTGGGCATCCGTGGCGAACCCAGAATCCACGAGAACCTGAGCAATTCGCTCGAGCGTTTCCATTAAAGATGCCATCCTGAGATTGGACAGACTGTATGACGGCCTCATGAAGTCACCAACCGTAAGCAGGATGTCAGCGAAGGCGGACTTCACTGAGAATCGGGAATCTCGTGTCCAATTTTAGGGGCGCAGTGCATCCATCTGGATTGGACCTCAAGAAGCTCACGGATTAAACACCCAATCTCCATTGGCCTTTTGTCTCATTAAGGGCAGCGCCATAATGACCGATACCTGCAACGCTCCTGCGACTGATCTGGGTTCCAGGGTTAACGTACTTTGCGTGCGTAAATAACACAATGTTCCATAGGCTTGGGATCGACGAGGGTGATGACTCCGCCCGGCTCGTCATCTGTGTTCGGGATGACCTCCAGCCCGAGGTCATCAAGCATGACTACGATCTCCTCGGGTTCATATAGCTGGAATGTGCGGTCGGTGCCGTAGTCGGCGTCATACACAGTTTTCACTCCTGTGCCGGTTTTGAACAAGTTGAATAGCACTCCATCCAGTTTCAGGCATCGAGCAATCTCTGGCAGGAACACCTTTTTTACAGAATCGGGGTCAAGGTGCTGTATCACTGTTTTGCTTATCACGAAGTCGAAGACCTGTTCTGGGTATCCAAGAGGTTCTTTCAGGTCGGCAACAGAAACCTTGGGAGCAATCTCAGGAAACATCTCTTTCGTCAGGTCGATAGCATGTTCCTCCGCATCGACTCCAATAATGTCGAAACCATGTCGCCAGAACTCATGCACATCAGGTGCGCCAGGGCCACAACCGGCGTCGAAACCTCGCGATCCCGGTCGGATCTTTCCTCGAAGATGCTTTAGCATGTCGCTATCGCTGGCTATGTCGGGATGGGTGGAGTCTGCGTAAACTGATTGAACTTTATCGTGCACGAATCGAAGGTATTGCCGCGCGTGAGCTGCGTAGAAGTCTGATTCGATGGACGGCAACGCTGTTCCTCCTTCCCGAGAATATCCCCAAATGGCATCTGGTTGCCTCATATACGCCATCGCGGCGTAGTGTACACTACACGACTGCTCGTTGAGCCTATCAATTGCTGAAACCAACGCCCAACTTCAACTCCTTCCAAGAAAGAGTGTCGCCCGACGGTTTCAAACGGCGCTCACGAGATTATTTCGGCCCAACTTCATCATCCGAGTGGCGCGGCTTGCTCAAGGCAAACTCACTATGTTCCTGAATTGCCCTGTGGACCACATAGCCGAGATCCTCGGAAGGTCCGTCTAATCGGTGGAACTTCAGTGCGCCAAACTCCGCGCCAAACTCGCACAGAAGGCTACCCGGTGCGATCGTTGGCAAGGGCGCTTGGAGCCGAGCCGGCCACGGCTTGGCGTCGGGTGAGATCTGGAGCTTTAGGAGCTGTCACGAGACCGTCTCAAAAGCGCTGGAATTTCGGACGTGGCAGCTACTGCTTCATAACCGACGAAGATGTCGGCGCGTTGTGGGCCAGGAGTCTGGGAGACGTGATCTTCAATAACGCCTCTGAGGACTGGTTGGCAGAGCAGCCAAATCGAGGTTGACATGAGTGTTACTTTTGATAGTGAAATGTTGCATGGAGACACGAAATTGGATCTGAAGGAACTGCAAACAGAAGTTGCCGAGTGGGCAAATCAGAATTTCTCGGTCGCTGATCCGTGGGAACTTATCAGTGAGGTGGCCTGTGGCGCCGTCGTTCGGACTCTGCGTTTTGGGGCAGACCTTTTGAATGCCATGAACGCGACCAAGAACGTAAGGTTGACCACTGCAGGCGGCAATACGCTCAGCACCAGTTGGCTGCCGCCGTGAAGGATGCTCAAGATTCCAACCGTGACAAGCGTTATCGTCGTCCACGACCATACGATGAGCAAGGCCAAGGGTGGAACCCGCTGAACGCACAATGGTTGCGACATCCGCATCATCAGTCCTCCATGAGCTATCAGTTGACCGTAACTTCTTGTGCTACATCGATTATCATCTAGATAACGGCGTGGTAAATCCAAGTGGTTACCTGATTGTTTGGGCGCAACCACTCAACATGTGATAGCGAGTATACGGGCTGGGTTTCTTGATGCAGGTATCGATGGGCCGCAAAGATCTGCGGCAGTAATGGTGGAGTGAGCGTGTAACATTATGTAGTCGTTTGTTGCATCCGTGACTGATGAGAGGTTGAAAATGGCCAACTACTACGAAGTCTTCCTATCCCTGAATATATCAATCGTCGAAGAGGTAGCAGAGTCAGAAGAAGAAGCGATTCAGAAGATCAAACACGACATCGACGAGAACGGTGTTTCGGACAGGATTTGCATGGAAGCGAACGCCTTGCCGTATGAGGATGGGGAACGACACATCGGCGATGGATCAATCCACGGGGATTCATAGCCAGGATTGATATTACATTTCGTAGCCTTTTGTTGCATGGAGGCTGAATCCAGATAGCGGAGCTTGGCCTGCTCTGTGAGTGCCTCAAAGATGAAGAAAAACCCTAATTATTCATGATTGTGGAGAATTGAGACCTTTTGGTCTCCAAATCAAAACCAGGCTTACTATGATTCCAATCAGAAAAATTAATGATACCGAATAGAGGATGGCTTCCATGGAGGCTTCAACATCCTCAAGACCACCAAGCCTAGACCATTCGTAACCCACATAGAACATGGCCAGCAATAATGTGGAAATGGCCGTCAGAATCAAGAATCCCTTTGTAATTGCAGATGCCTTTGATTTGACAGTCACACTGGTTCTGTTGCAAATTGTAGGCATCATAAAACGAGAGACAAAATAGCTCAGGAGTTGG
>JASLRP010000139.1 GCA_030743915.1 SAR202 cluster bacterium
GTCATTCTTTCGCCTGTGTCAACAGTCACAGGATTCGGTGTTCGCACGGGACATACAGGTCACTATATGGAGGTCAGCGCCTAGATGGGCGCCTGCACTGTCTTGTCAGATTTTGGGTGACGATCTCGTAGTTGGTCAAAATCGGCCATGATATAAATATAACGTGCCTCCTTTGGTATACCCCTGACAGGTTTCATGGATTGGCTCCTCCTCTTTCTTGTTGGGGGTTTTTCTTTTCCTGAGATTGTGTTGGCGCTGATATTGCCAAATCGGAGCGAACACGTTCTGTTCTGATGGAAAGCGTCAACCACTGCCAAGGACGAGAAAATGCCTAGCGAGGGAATACCCGGAGGTTCGTCAAAACACTGACGCAAGAGCACGCAGACCCATGCCGCTCAGGGCCGGCGGTGGGCCGAATAGAGGATATCAGCCGATCACTGGAGATTCGACCCATATCTCGGTGACCGTGGGGCCTGCCAGGGTCGGCTCCAACTTTTCGAGTAGAGCTTTGCGCTGTGGCGAGTCTTCGTAATCTTTCCAATGGGTGATGGATACCCATTCGGAGATTACCATCGTGGTCCCCTGGTCGGTAGCCGAGAGCAAGGTCTCTCCCGATATGTAACCGGGCTGGGTCATGGCCAACATTCTGAGTTCGCGGAGCGTCTCGTTAAGTTCTTTCCATGCGCCGGTTTCGGGCACGCGCTTCATCAACACTTTCAATGCCATCGCGATAGCCTCCCAGAAACTGCTGAGTTGGTATGAGTCAACGATCTTGAAGGTTCAGATCATCCAGCCCTCCGCCATTTAAGACCGCAGGTGAAGCGCCCGATTCTGTGAACCAACTGAAAATGGGCAACGACCTGACACTTCACACCGGATTCCAAAACACTGCGGTTACCTGACCGCGGCAAGAAATTCTCTCTGAATGGTTGCGCTGTCGCCCTCCAGCATTGAGGCAATCGACTCCGCCGCTCTGGTTTGCGTCATGCGGTCCACGTTCAGAACGAGGTCATAGTATTCAACATCGATCAGGTCATGGCCGTACAGGTGTTTGCACATAGCCAGACTATCTCGGTCCAGTTGGGTCCGTCGCGCCTCCGCGTCCATCGGGTCCAAGCCGAACTCGCCTGCTATTCGTCTCTGTCGCGACTCATCAGAGGCCATCACCAGCAAACGGAACGCCGGGACCTTCGACGGGATGTAGAGATTCGCCCCGATTTCACACAACACCGTGTTGCCTTCCAGCGCTAATTCAGTGATCACTCCTCTGAACCCTTCCAGATACTCTTGTTTATTGATGTAACCTAAAGGATCATGAGAGTCGATATTCAAGCGTGGACCGAACAGCACCGAAGGGTCATCGGTGGCGCCGTATTGTTCCCAGTGGGCAGACATGCTCCTCATTGTTCGAGACCAGAACGAGCGAGAACTGGATTTCAACGCATCCAACTCGCCGACACTGCGACGCAGTCGCCGCCCCACCATCTCGGAAATCTCGTCATCCAAGAAACGACTGCCTGTAATGTCGGCTATTTCCGCGCCCAGAGACTCAAATCCGCTGCCGGGCAGGCCCGCGACAGTGACCACCGGTGTGGAACGGCTTCGGTTCTCGTTGGCATGTTGTGGCTGATAATTGCTTGACTCAATGGACAGTATCAGGCTGTTGACAGCGCTGCCATCGCGACGTTGACAGAGTTTGCTGGTGTCTTTATGGACGAAGCCCAGCTTCTTAAACAAGCCCACCGCCGGGGTATTGTTGTCCGGCACATTCACCCATGCTCTGTCCAATCGGTAGAAGTCGAATACCTGGTCGAGCAGCGCCATTACGGTGGAGGTGCCGTATCCACGGTGCCACAGGTCTGTGCGGCCTATCAGCAACGATAGCTCCGCTCCTCCGCGCTCGTCCACCATCACCTGGGACTCACCGATATGTTCGCTCCACTCGTTGTAGATAGAGTAAATGAACCGGTGGGGGTCGTGGACAAACACCCGGTCCCACTCGGAGTCAGACGCCTCAACCATGTGCGCCGGTTCATAACCGCGATGCACCGGGTCCCCACAGGCGTAGTGTCCAAACCACCTTGAAGCGACTCTATCATCTTGCAGCCATCCGGCCACACGGTCCACGTCTTCTCGGGAAACCTTGTTCAGGGTAACTTCTGGAAGCATCGTTTCCTCCCATAAATATTCTTGAATTTGGTTGCGCTGAAAACGGCGTAAATTGATAACGCCAACTTCGACAAAAAAAGGCCGCATCTAACCCTCTGTGAATCGGGTTATTACGGCCATCTCGCTTGTTCCTTCACCACTTTGACCATCTCTGAACACTTCATTCCCTGAGTGATCTGTGATTGAGGCTAGCTTAAACTTTGGCTAGCCTGTTATGTAAATGGCAACGACTTTGATCCTTAAACTAGCAAGAACGGAAGAACAATTGTCAGAATAGAAACATTTTGGTGGTTTGTCAACATTGTGACAATAGTAACGAGCAATATCGTAAAAACAACGAATGATGAATCCTTTTGCAGTAATTATCGAGCGATATGTAGGCAATTATTCGCAACATATTGTTCATGAAACACGTTGACATAAATTCCATTAAGTAATGTGAGGAACATTGGCGTTGTTGCGCAGAACGCAGCGGTGTTATCAACTTAAGTATCAAGCGCTAAGCGCCTGACACAACAGGAGCTCCAATGAATCACGGAATCTGCAAGGGAGTCGGCTCAAACGCGTCTGACGCTGGATAACCCGGAAACCCGAACTCTCATGCCTGACAGCTTTCCTCAGATTCCCGTGCAGTCACGCATACTAATTGAGTGTGGAACACGGCTCTGCTCACCCCTTCTATGCCCACATAATTAAACAGAGTGTCCAAAATAATCAGAGAGTTGTCGGTTTTCAGACGAAGCATGATTCGCCATGAACTCTGTTTCGCCTGATTCGATGTGCTCAGAGGGCGCGTTGAAGATCACCATGAGAGGGCAGGATGGGTGATTTAATCCCTTCGTTGCTCGCTATCGGCCTATTCGTCGCGGTTTTCACAACCATCACAGCGACCGTGATTCAGGTCGTCGATGAATCTCGGGCTTCCGCGAGTCACCAGGAAGTCCGCACGTCAGAGCAGGCCAACACTACGATAACCGGACCAGAGCAGCGGATCGAGCTCCAGGCGTCGTCCACCATCGAGCTGACGGTGCGTAACACCGGCAACACTCGCATCGGCGACTTCGATCAGTGGGACCTGGTGCTGGAGACTCAACAGGCCACGACCTCCGCGATCACCTACATGACCTACACAACCAGCACTTCACCCAGCGCCAATGAATGGACGCTGTTGGGGATTTACATCGACGCATCATCGACGCCGAGAGTCGCCGAGGTATTCAGCCCTGGGGTCCTGGACGCTGGCGAGGAGGTCGTCGCTCTGCTCAATCCCTCTCCTGCGGTTATCGTGGACACCTACGACAGGGCAACGTTTGTGACTCCAACAGGAGTCACCGCCAAGATCATCTTCAACGTTCTGCCCGCATTTTTATACGTGGCTGACGCGACCGACTCCATCGTGTACATATACGAGACCGATGGCACGCTGCATGAGACGAAAACTCTCGACCCTCTCAACGACGCCGCTTACGGAATCACCACCAAGGGAGATGGGTTCTGGACGACCGACGTGACCGACGATGCGGGTTACGAGTACACGTCCGCCTTTGCTTCCACCACAAGTTGGGCGAACACGGGATCGAACGCCGACGGATCAGGCATCACCACTGACACAAACTACATCTGGGTGTCTGACCTCAACGACAACGTGATGTACAAGTACGGCATGGACGGGTCATTTGTATCGACCTTCGCGCTGGAGCCTAACAACGACGATTCTTCAGGCGTCACCACCGATGGGACGAATATCTGGGTTGTCGATGAGGCCGACCTGTTGGTGTACAAGTACGATATGTCCGGGACTTTTGACACGAGCTTCGCTCTGACGGCAGCCAACGCCAATCCATCGGGAATCACCACTGACGGGACCAACATCTGGATCGTGGATGTGACGGACGCCGCAGTATACAAGTACGATATGTCCGGGGCATACGATACGACCTTCAATCTCTCAGCCGCCAACGCCGACCCCCAGGGCGTCACAATGATACCCAGATAACGCGAGTGGGAGATGTCGAGGTGAACTGGCTTCGTTGGTCGGTCGAGAGTCCTAAACCTAACGCCAGGCCAAGATCGACACTCACTGAACCACGCCATTCTGAGAGGGGTCTCGAAGAATCTGGCCGAAGAAAGACAGGCGTTGCTCCGCAAGCGGCCAGATGCTTCGCCTCGACTCAGGATGGCGAGAACCGACCAATCTGATACCGGCTCACCAGGTCAGGGCAGGTTGAATGCGGATAGGTATGCGGTGGTATCGTAGGCGAGCCACATGTCATCACCAGCGCTGGCGCCCACTGTCACCTCGATCTCCAGTTCGTTCCCAGCCGCGATAGTGTAGTTCAATCCGGTCAGGGTGATGCTCTTCTCGACCCATGTGCCTGAGCCTGCCTGCCAATCGCTGTCGGTGAGCGTTCCATTGCCTATCTCGGTGTGAGTTGACCCGTTGTAGTCCCTCAGGTAAATGGATACCTCGCCCGATGTTGCCAGTCCGAAATCCTTGATGGCGCTCCATAGGTCAACGGTGGCGTTGCCTGCTATCAACAGAGGGTCTGTCAAAGCGCCGGACCTCCATACCTGCTTTTTGGTCGAGTCGGACTCGCCGGGGCCGACTCCTCCTCTTATGATCAGCAGACCAGACGATGCGTTCCTGTTGGTGTCGTAGTTGTAAAGCGTGGTGGATGTGGACGCTGTGGTGTCTGTGGGCAACACCGCCTGCGAGGTCGTGTCGCCTGTTGGAGGTGTGGGGTTGTTGTGCAAGTAGTATGTCGCGTCTTGGACCACCTCGAAGATGACACTGGCCGACGCTCCGCCAGGGGTCGCGAACGTGGCCCGGCCATACGTGCCAACGATCAACGAACTGGTGGCATTCAGCATGACGATCATCTCTTCGTCAGGGTTCAGCACGCCGGGCTCAGCGTGCTCCGAAGTGAGGGACGCCCCGTCTGTGTAGATGGCCTGTATTCCCCACTCATCGGTCGCGATGGTTGTGCTTGTCGTATAGGTGAGGGACGCAACTTTAAGCTCGGCCTGCTCGTCGATCTCCACGATCACGTTCCAATCAGCGAAATCTGACAGCGCGACCTTGCCTTCGTTCCTCATGACCAGCCGAACAAACGGCCCTCTGGTCGTCGGGGTCTCGGTGGTGCGAATGATCTTGGCGTCCAATTGCTGGACCGCTTCTTCGTGGCGCTCGATCCAGGACGTCGAGATGTCGTCGAATATCTCTACGGCCTCTCCGCCCAAGCCGAACATGACCGTCAACATGGCTACGGACATGAGCGCGAATACAACTACAGTGCTCATATGGTCTGTTAGGCCCCCACTGCCCTCGTTACCAATCTTCGAATGTTGCCCTCTGAATTCAGCCTATCAAGGTTGCGATGAGATTAACCCGAAGCCAGCCGACATATCCATAGGAGTTTCCCATCAGGCGCTTACCTACAATCAACTTCGGTGCGCCCGCCGTTTTCTCCATTTTGGTTGACGGGAAATTACGCCGTTGGTAAACTCGCCCCATTCCCAATGGAGGCGTCCAACATGACCAACGGAGTATCGTTTCAGGACCTCAACCCCATAACCTTCCTGGACAGAAGCGTTGGGGTCTATCCTAACAAGCCCGCCGTTATCTATAACGACACGACCTACACTTACTCGGAGTTTGCCGAGCGGACCAACAAGCTGGCCGGTGCTCTGAGGCAGGCCGGAGTCAAGAAAGGCGACCGCGTGGCCTTCATGGTTCCGAACATCCCGCAGATGCTGGAGGGCCACTACGGCCCCCTGGCCCTCGGAGCAGTGCTGGTGGCCATCAACATCCGGCTGTCGTCTCGGGAGATCGGATACATCCTGAACCACTCCGGGGCCAAAGTGTTGGTGTTCGACACGGAGTTCGCCGACACCGTGCGCGGGTTCCTGGGAGACGTCCCCAACGTCGAGACCTTCGTGCAGGTGGCAGATGTCGCTCCCAAAGTCGATGACATCCCCGGCGCTGAGTACGAAGAGTTCCTGGACTCAGCGCCCGAAGGCACGCATCGCGAGGAATTGGATTCCGAGCTTGATTCAATCGCCATCAACTACACCTCCGGCACTACAGGGCTGCCCAAAGGTGTGGAGTAC
>JASLRP010000140.1 GCA_030743915.1 SAR202 cluster bacterium
ATGTTGATGAGACAGGCGCTGCCCTCGGGGCGCCCGGAATCGTGATGTCATTCATAGAAGGGCGTCAAGTAGTCGCTCCGACATCTGAGAAGCGCTGGGCCACGAGCCTAGCGAAGGTCATGGCGAGAATACATTCGATTGATCTCGATCAAACTGAGCGAGCATCTCTTTTCGACGCAGATTCCATTGTGGCGTATTATCTGGAGACAGACCAACTGCCAGAAAAACTCGCGCTTCATCCTGATGGCGCTGAGGTCTGGGACACCTATTTGGCTCTCAGAGAGTCCGCCGCGCAAGTCTCTTTAGCATTGCTCCACACTGATTTCTGGATGGGCAATGTTTTGTGGCAGGAAGGCTCGATCTCAGGCGTCATCGACTGGGAAACTGCTTCATACGGAGACCCGTCCTTAGACGTGGCGTACTGCCGCATGGATATGCAGGTGACGGGCTTCGAAAGAGCGGCTGATTACTTTTTGGAAGCGTACGAAGCATTTACCGACAAACCTGTCGAAAACCTGGAATTATGGGAACTGGTCGCGGCGGCAGGCGTGATGCCCGATCCGGCTATTTGGTTGCCGTTTTGGCAGGAACTTGGCAACGATTGGAGCACGCCCGACACCGTGAGAAGTAATCTTCGACGATTTGTGGCGGACGCCCTTCGAAAGAGCGCCCACTCAGACTTGATCCGTGGCAAATAAGGCAATTCGGCATTCATGGCCGAGATGCGCGCCTGATGCTACGGCGCTACAACAGTCGGGCCTTGTATGAACTCCACATAGTTTCCTTCGGGGTCCTGGCAGTAGCATATCCCCCTGCGCAGGCCTTCCGGAGTGTCGGTCATAATTGGCTCGGTAATGAATCTGACGCCCTTGGCTGCGAGTTCTTCGTGCAACGCCTCAAGGTCAGTGACATTGAAGCAAATGTGAGCCGCCCCCAATTGATGATGACTCAGGTGGCCGTCCGGACTGGGAGGCTCGATGAAGTGGACCAACTCCAGGGAATGATCGCCCTCTGGCTTGCCCACGAACACCAGTGTGCGTTGCGCCCCTGGAATCCCGGTGTGGTCGCCTTCTGGCGGCGCAACGCTGTCGATCTCATTTACTACGGTCAGGCCCAGGGTATCGCGGTAGAAGGCTGTCATTAGTTCGATATCCTTCACCACGAAGCCCGAATGGTTGAATCCTGTGATCATGAATGATTCCTTTCAACTGAGGATTGGAGCCATAGTGTATTCAAGCATCGGGGTCGCGCGCAACACGCTCGTGTCATTGAAAGTTGTATGAGGGCGGTGTATCCTTCCTCGCGAGGAAAATACTGGTATTATGAACGTCAAGGCGCGGCCCAAGCTGGATGGTCCACCTTGACGTCCAACACATGATTGCAGAGCAGGAATATGTCGCTTATAAAAAGGCTTGATAGCTGGATAACCTGGGGCGTCGCTGGCCTCATCATCGGGGTCGCGTTGGGAGTCAATACGGCGTCAGTTTGGCTGGTGGCCATTGGCCTCGGTGGATTTCTCGTTTACTTGTCGGTCCACGGGCCCGCTAAACGAGAGACCGAAGGCAGCCTCTTCGCCGCCGGTGGCGTGTTCATGATGGGGTGGCTGATCGGATTTGTGATTCATGGACTGATATTCGGAAGCAGCGTTGCTCAATAGCGCTCGTGTTCGGCGTGCCAACTATCGTTCGTAGAATCGGAGCGCCCCTTTGACCCTTACAGACACCACCGTAAAAGCCTCGCTATTTGTGACGTGCATCATCGACCAGTTCTTTCCTGAAGTGGGCGAGGCTGCTGTCCGTGTGATGCAGCGTCTGGGAGTAGATGTCGAGTTCGACGAGTCTCAGACCTGTTGTGGTCAACCTGCGTTCAACAACGGATATTGGGACGACGCAAAACCAACGGCAAGGCGACTGGTGGACAGCTATCAGAGCGCCGAACGCGTCGTAATCCCGTCTGGTTCGTGCGCCAGCATGGTTCGAGTGTTTTACAATGAATTGTTTCACGAAGAACCGGACACACTCTCCAGCGCCCAGGCGTTAGCGCCGCGAGTGTCTGAGTTCACCGAATTCGTGTCCGATGTCCTGGGCGCAGAGAAACTTGAAGGGTTGGCTCACAACCCGAAACCAATGCGCGTCACGTATCACGAATCCTGCCACCTGAAACGCGAACTCGGTGTTGACAGCCAGCCCAGATCGCTGATCAGATCGCTTCCGGGCGTTGAGTTGGTCGAGATGCCCCAAGCGGAGGTGTGCTGTGGTTTCGGCGGGACTTTCTCAGTGAAATACGCCGATATTTCGGCGGCCATGCTTCGGGACAAAATCGCCAACATTCAGAGCGCCAATGTGGATGCGGTGGTTGCAGGCGACATGAGCTGCCTGATGCATATCGGCGGTGGCCTGGAGAAACAGGACACGGGAATCCGAGCTATCCACATTGCGCAACTGCTGGACGAGAGAATCTGATTCAGGAACATAATTAATTTGCAATCCCATACAGAGGATTTCCGACAAGGCGCGGGCGCCGCTCTCTCTGACCCGCAGATACAGGCGAACCTGGAAGGGTTGTACAACGGCTTCCACCACGCCAGAATCGACGCGTCCGACCAGACTCCCGATTGGGAAGAGTTGCAAGATCGAGGGCGGGCTATCAAGGCCCACACGCTGGACAACCTCGATCATTATCTGGAAATGGTCGAAAGCGCCGTCACCGCTGCCGGAGGCAATATCTATTTCGCCAAAGACGCCAACGCCGCTTCGAATTACGTGGTCAAATTGGCTCGTGACCGGGGCGTGAAACTGGTCATCAAAGGCAAGTCGATGGTGTCCGAGGAAATGGCCCTGAATCGCCGCCTGGAAGAGGAAGGCATCGAGCCTGTGGAGACGGACCTGGGCGAGTACATTGTCCAATTGGCCGAGGAGACGCCATTCCACATCATCGCGCCGGCCATTCACAAGTCGAGAGGAGAAGTATCCGAGCTTTTTCAAGAGAAGCTCAATGTCCCCATGTATGAGGATATTGAAGACTTGACCAGGGAGGCTCGAGACCAGCTTCGACAGAAATTCATCGACGCAGGAATGGGTATCACG
>JASLRP010000141.1 GCA_030743915.1 SAR202 cluster bacterium
GCCGGAGAGCGGATTGACCTTGAGGTCGGCATGGCGAAACTGTTCGCCAGTGAGATGTGTGGCGAGGTAACGATGGAGGCCATGAGGATCCACGGGGGATACGGATACATCAAGGATTTCGATGTCGAACGATACTACCGCGACGCCCCGCTCATGATAATCGGAGAAGGCACCAATGAGATTCAGAAGCTGGTTATCGCTCGCCGACTATTGGAAAAGTACTCGATCTAACCCGCTGAATTTCGACACATCCAACGGAGATACATATATGATCCACGACGGTAGAGACAGCTTTGGAGGATACCTGGAGGACTTCGTCCAGGGAGATATCTTCAAGCACTGGCCTGGCAAAACGGTGACCGAGATGGACAACCATCTGTTCTCATTGATCACCCTGAACGACAACCCACTGCACACCGACGCGCACTACATGTCGAGTCACCAGCACGGACAAATCCTGGTCAATGGCGCTTACGTGCTGAGCCTGGTGGTCGGCATGAGCGTGCGGGACACATCCGGCAAAGCGATTGCCAATCTTGAATACGAAAAGATCACTCACGACGGTCCGGTTTTTCAAGGGGACACAATCTATTCCGAGAGCGAAATCTTGGAGACCCGAGAGTCCCGCAGCAGACCGGACCGAGGCATCGTATACATCGAGACTCGCGGCATCAATCAACGCGATGAGCAAGTGCTGACGCTTCGTCGCCGGTTCCTCGTCAGCAAGCGACCGGACTGAACTATGGGTCTCAAAGAGGTCTCATCAGACTACACCGTTTCCCTTCATTATGACCGTCGCCTCTATCGGCAGGACATCGAAGGCTCCATTGCGCATGCTCGAATGCTGGCCAATCAGGAGATCATCGAACACTCCGACGCTACGGCCATCGTGGAGGGTCTGAACCGCATCCGGAAGGACATCGAGTCCAACAAATTCCCGTGGCGTCCCGAACATGAAGACATCCACATGAACATCGAGCTTCGGCTCCACGAGCTTATCGGCGAACCTGCCCTCAAGCTCCACACCGCAAGATCGCGCAATGACCAGGTAGCGCTGGATATGCGGATGTACATGAAAGAGGCCCTCAGCGATACGCTCGACGCCCTGCACGGCCTCCAATGGTCGCTGGTCCAACTGGCAGAGGATAATACCGACGTCGTCATGCCTGGATACACGCACCTTCAGCGGGCTCAACCGGTGCTGTTCGCCCATCACATGCTGGCGTACTTCCTGATGTTTGGACGGGACAAGTCGAGATTTAATCAGGCATACGAGCGGGCCGACGTTATGCCGTTGGGAAGCGGCGCCCTGGCAGGACTCCCCTACCCGCTGGACCGGGAGTTCGTGCGCCGAGAGTTGGGCTTCGCTCGAATCTCCGAAAACAGCATGGATGCGGTGTCCGACCGCGATTTCATGCTCGATTTTCTATCAGCCGCATCCATCTGCGCCATGCACATCTCAAGATTCGCCGAGGAGTTGGTGCTGTGGTCGTCCGATGAATTTGACTTCATTCGCCTGAGTGACGACTATACAACTGGCAGCAGCATCATGCCTCAGAAACGCAACCCGGACTTCGCGGAAATCGCCCGTGGCAAAACAGGTCGAGTTTATGGCAACCTCATCGGTTTGCTCACCACCATGAAGGGCCTTCCTCTCACATATAACCGCGACCTTCAAGAGGACAAAGAAGGCCTGTTTGACACCATTGACACACTGATTCCCACCTTGACCATCTTCGCGGACATGGTGAGAAAGATGAGCCTGAACGAATCTCGACTGTTGGATGCCGCACAGGGCAGCTACGTTTTGGCAACCGATATCGCAGATTATCTAGTGTCACAAGGGATGCCGTTTCGCGAAGCGTACCGAGTTGTGTCGACGCTGTCCCAGCAACTATCAGAGACGGGCCGACAGTTCCATGAACTGACATTAGAAGAATACAAAACATATTCTCCGTTGTTCGATGACGGAGTCTTGAGGATAACGGTGGAGTCCTCGGTCAACGCCAGAAACGTGCCCGGCGGCACAAGCTCTGAATCGGTGAGTGAAGCTATCGCGATTGCGAAAGATCAACTGGAGCGCGGGAACAGTGGCTGACCACCGAATACAGATTGCGCCGTCGATACTCTCGGCGGACTTCACTCGCCTGGGCGATCAAGTGGCCGAAGCCGAAAAGGCAGGCGCCGACTGCATCCACATCGATGTGATGGACGGCCAGTTCGTCCAACCCATTACCTTTGGGCCGATTATTGCTCAAGCGATCCGACCGCGAGTCAGCATTCCGTTGGAGATTCACATGATGACACTCCAGCCGGAAGATCACATCGCCCAACTGAAGGAAGCGTGCGTAAACAGGATTATCGTTCACGTCGAAGCCTGCCCTCATGTTCACGCTGTGGTCCAGCAGATCAAGGATGCGGGAATCGAGGCCGGAGTCGCGGTGAACCCTGGGACTGCCCTGTCAGCCGCAGAGGAGGTTTTGCCTGACCTGGACCAATTGTTGGTGATGACCGTCAATCCGGGTTTTGGTGGACAGTCCTTTTTGCCCAGCGTACTCCCAAAAATAAAACGTGCCCGCCAGATGATCGACGCGCTCGGCCAGTCGATAACTCTTGAAGTCGATGGCGGAATCAACGCCACAACCGCTTCCTGCGCGGTCAATGCTGGGGCCACACTACTGGTGGCCGGGAGCGCTGTGTTCACATCCAAAGCGTCTGTTGCCGACGCGATGTTGACTCTGAGACAAGCCATCGAAGCTCCGACCTGTTCAGTTGACGACTGACCCGATAAAGCGCGATACGGGAGCCGGTTGGAACGAGATGTCGGATTCCTACCAGCGCGACAGTGACATTTCGCTGGATGATGTGCATTATGGGCCTTTCGCGATGGGCGAGCGCGAACTGAACCTTCTTGGGCCTGTTGAGGGCCGGTCTGTTTTGGAGTTAGCCTGCGGAGCGGCTCAGAACTCAATCGCCCTGAGCAAATGGGGCGCAAAATGCGTGGGAATGGATATCTCTCCAAAACAGTTGCTTCAAGCGGCGAATCTCTGCGCCCAGGAATCGGTTGAAGTCGCTCTGGTGCGAGGAGATATGGAGCGTCCGGCGATGTTCGCTCCTGGCATTTTCGACATCATATTGTCATCGTTCGGTTGGGAGTTCGTTCCTGACCTATCGGCATGTTTTTTTGCGTGCAACACGCTTCTCAAACCCGGCGGAAGGCTCCTTGTTTGCACCGCTCATCCACTGAACGCTTTCG
>JASLRP010000142.1 GCA_030743915.1 SAR202 cluster bacterium
TCCATTCCGTGCCGCCCTGCCAGCCCTCGACGCTGGGTGGCCTGAGCAGGCCCTGACCCATGTTTCCGCAGGCAGCGTCGGCCAAATAGGTTTCCTGGGACGGAAGCTCGATGGGGCCGGCCAGCCTCATGGTGCCAATCACCATTTCGGCGGGACTCTTGATCCTTGCGTAACGCGCTGAGTCCGCCTTGAAGAAATCGGACTCGAACATCGCCTTCAACATCGCTTTGATGCTGTGTCCATTGTCGAAGTACGCCTTGCAAAGAATGTCTATCGCCTCCGGGTCCCTGGGAGGCTCATGCGGCCACTGCGGGACAGGAAGCTCGTCGGCGACGAAGAAGTGATACAGATGGCGAGCCAGGAAGGCTGCTGTCGCCGGCTGTTCACATATAATCCTGACGGCGTCCTCGCCATTCCAGTCTCCGGTCTGTCCGAGGATGGTCTTCTCGCCGTCATCGTGATCGTCGGCATCAAATTCGAATTGCCAGGACATGTATCCGTATGGACGGGCGGTGTTGTTGCGCATCCTGATGGACATGTAATCAGGATTGACGACACTCCAGCCAGTGAAGGCTCTGGCCGTCTCCTTGATATCGTCCTCAGAGTAGTTGCCAACTCCCATCGCGAAGAGTTCGAGAATCTCTCTTCCGAAGTTCTCGTTGATATTGGCTCCGTGGTTGTCCTGGTTGTCCAGCCACATAACCATCGCGGGGTCTCTGCAAAGTTCTAGCAGCAGGTCATCGAAGCTCTCCATGCCGTGATCGCGGAACATGTTGATCTGGTTGGTGACTACTCTGTTCTGTATGAGCTTGGTCGCCGCTGTGGCGAAAATCCGATGCCAGAACAGGCACATCTTCTCTCGGAGGGGGGTGTCTGTCATAACCAGACGATAGACCCATTGCGCGCCACCGTTTGACCTCAGATCGGACTGGTCAACGTGGTACCGGCGTATAAGGTCATCGGGTATCTCATCGGGATGATCTGGATTGAGCAACTCATCGAGCGTCGCGTCATAGCCGATGTCCATAGCCTTATCCATCTCGGCCGGCGTGGCGCCGAATCCGGCTCGTCTGAGCAGGTGCGCCATAAGCGCAACATCTTGCTTCTCATGAACAGTCGTCATACCGAACTCTCCTGACTTTTCATTTCGCGCATTGTGAGAGGGAATACGTAATTCAAAAGGAGCGCAGATATGTCTGTCAAATGCCCCCGCAGTCCCCGTGTCATCAGACAATAACGAGAGTATATCAAACATCGGCCGTTTTGATTCATCACAAAGGGCCAATATCCCAAGGGGGTTGACGCGCACCGATAACGGAATGATATAACACATTCCAATCTGACTGTTTTAATTATCAAAAGGATGATGCTGTGGCTCGCTACCCTCAGGCAATTCTGGTGTCCTGCGAAATCCCGTGGGACGAGAACGAAAACCTCATGGAGGATGTCTTCCGAAAGGAGGTGCAGGTCACTCTGCAACGTGGCTTCAACCACCTGTACATCTTCGGCACCGCCGGGGAGGGTCATGCCGTCGACACGCCCCGTTTCCAGCGAATCGTGGAGATATTCCGAGAGGAAACCCAGGGAAGGTCCGTGCATCCGATGGTCGGAGTTATCGGCCTGTCCACTGCGAACATCGTCGAGCGGCTGGGGTTCGCCTACGATATGGGGTTTCGGACGTTCCAGATTTCCCTGCCCAGTTGGGGCGTTCTGAACGACACCGAGTTGATGACCTTCTTCAGGGATGTATGCAACACCTTCCCGGACGCGGATTTCCTGCACTACAACCTGCCCCGCGCCAAAAGAATCCTGAACGGCAGCCACTACCGAAGGCTGATCGACGCGGTGCCCAACCTGGTTGCCACCAAGACGACGTCTGGAGGGCTTGAGGGCGCCGCAGACCTAATGAAGCACTCCTCAGAGCTTCAACACTTCTTCGGAGAGCGCAACTTCCCCCACGGAGCGATGCTTGGTGAGTGCTCGCTTCTGGCCTCATGGGCTCCGGCGTCACCCCACAAGACCCGCGAGCTATTCGACGCAGGGCGACGAGGAGATTGGGGGCGACTGTTCGACCTCCAGCAGGCGTTTCATGCCATGACCGTTGACGTGCTGGGGCAGGTCAGAGACGACGAGCACATCGATGGAGCCTACGACAAAATGCTGGTGCGCCTCGGAGGCATGGAAGAGATGCCCCTGCGCCTGCTCTCACCATATCAGGGCTTCACCGAGGAGCAGTACCAGCAGTGCAAGGCCGTCCTACATGAACGGTATCCCGATTGGGTGGCGCGGGAATAGGCGTCAAGAACCAAGAAATCGCCATTCTGAGCCTGAGCGAAGAATCTGGCAACCAGTATGCCAGGGTTGGTTCACGCACGACCAGATGCTTCGGCTTCGCTCAGCATGGCATCAAAATTTACTTACAAAGGAAATACGCATTATGCCCATGACAAACGAAGACCTACAAAAGTTCCTCAGCGAAACGCAGGTGGCGGTCATCAGCACCGTTGATGCAGATAACCACCCTCGCTCGGCCCCAATCTGGTACGAGTGGGAGGACGGTGCGGCGTACCTGTTCACAGGTCGCCGAACGTTGAAGTGGCGCAACATCGAGCGCAATCCTCATGTGTCCCTGTGCCTCGACTTGCGAGAGGTCCCGTACAGGTCAGCCATTGTCGAGGGCATAGCTGAGGAGGTGGACCGCCCTCTGTATGACCTGGTGCTGTCCATGTCAACCCGGTACTACGGAGAGGAGAAGGGCCGAGCCTTCGCCGAGGGCTATCGGGAAAATTCACCCGATGTCGTGATATTTCGTATCACGCCAGAGAACATCGCGTCCTTCGAGAGCGACGAGTAGCCAGTGCTGCTGGAAGCCGTCAAGAGCCTGTACGAGTACCACGCGGAAGCAACTGAGCGTGTCCTCAGAACTGCTGACGCCTTGAGCGTCGAGCAGTTCACTCAGACCGTCGTATCAGGTCAGCCTGCGATTCGAGACACCTTTGTGCATACCTGCTCCGCGCAGCGCGTTCACCTGTCGTGGTGGGATGGGAGCATGTCCGGCGAGGAGTCGTTTCGTCAACAATTTCCTGCTGAAGACTACCCGGACATCCGCGCCGTTCGGCAGATGTGGAAGGAGACGCTGAGCGACACCCGGACCTTCATCGACACTCTAACAGACGACGCAGACATGGAGCGCGTTTACACACGAAAGATCTTTGACGGCAGCGCTCGGAAGAGGCCGTTGTGGCAGATGATGCTGCACGTCTTCAATCACGGAACTCAGCATCGCAGCGAGGTCGCGCTGATGCTGACCGCGCTCGGTCACTCTCCCGGAGATCTCGACCTGCTCTAGTTGGCCTGTCGTTCGGACGCCAAATTGACGGTCTTGCGGTCTCCGGGTAGGATTGCCTCCATCATATTTTGAAGGAGACAACATGACCACATCACGAAGCGCAATGGCAGAGGTATCCCCCAAGCTGGCAGAGCTTACGGCAGAGGTGCTGTTCGGCGACGTATGGGAACGCGCCGAACTGTCCAAGCGAGACCGCAGTCTCATTACTGTGTCTGTGTTGGTCGCGCTCTACCGCACAGGCCAACTACCAGGACACTTCCGACGCGCCCTGGACAATGGAGTAACCAAAGAGGAGATCGGCGAACTCATCAATCACGTCGCTTTCTATGCAGGATGGCCCACAGCGGCCAACGCCGTCCAGATAGCCAAAGAGGTGTTCGACGAGGCGGAATAAAGGCGTCAGGTTTTCGGGTGTCAGAATAAGTAGCCGTTAGCTTTCTGCCAATGGCCCTCAGTAACTGTCCATTCTGAACCGCAGCGAAGAATCTGGTCGTTGGTTAGACGACAGTTGGATTATCAGCGACCAGTTCCTTCGACTCTACTCAGGATGGCGAGTTTATGTAGCGGGTGTTTCCTGCTGTTGACGACGACGCTCGCGGTTGGTGATCAGTCGGACAACTTCGTCCGCTCCCATGCGCCCCACGGGGCCAGACGCATAAAGCGCTCCCAGGACCACACCGCCCCGTCCCATGATGAACTCCGTGGGTTGGATGTAGCCCTCACGGTCCTCGGACCACCAGCTTCCCAGCAGGTCAGCTTCCTCTTTGGTCACGCCATAGGCGACCTGATAGGTGAGTCCAGGGTCGTTATTCGCGATATCCTGAGCCTGTTCCAGAGTGTCTGTGGTGACGCCGATAATGGTGACGCCCAACGCTTCCAGCTCGGCTTTGTCTGCCTCAAACGCGGCTAACTGCCGCCGGCAGTACGGTCACCAGTGGCCCCGATAAAATAACAGCACAAGATAACGGGAGGGCATCTCCTCCGGTATGCGCAGAGTCTCGCCGTTGATGAGATTCAGCGTCATGCCGGGGAATCGGTCCCCCTGTTGCAGTTTCTCTCCCATAATCACCTCCATCAGGCATATTTCCTGGCGCAGATATGTGTCTCTATCAGTTGGATGCTGATGAAGAACTTTCGGACACAATTGTGAATGGACTGTCGAACGGATTCCGCTCAGGCTCGTTGAGGCGCATTGTATCTCATAATCTCAGCCAAATTGGGACGCCTCAAACGTTACCAATCGGCCACACTGCCATCTTCGTGGAACCACTCATCTCCGCCCAATTCAGGCCCGCTGAAGTCAACATTTCGACAGGCGGCATCCTCATCGATATCAATTCCCAGCCCCGGCTTGGTCGGGAGGTCTATGTAACCATCCTTCACCACCCAGTCCTCCTGAAGGAGCCCATTCCCCAGACCTGCGTCAACCTGCTCTTGCATGAAGAAGTTGGGCACGCAGGCGTCAACCTGCATACATGCCGAGAAGGCAACCGGCCCAATCGCGCAATGAGGGGCCACGTGAATGTAATAGACCTCCGCCATGTTGGCGATCTTCTTCAACTCTGTCATGCCGCCGCAGTGGGCAACGTCAGGCTGGATGATGGCGACAGCGTTTGCCTCGAATATCTCTCTGAACTCCCAGCGGGTTAGCAGTCGCTCGCCCGTGGCGATGGGAAATGGCACAGCCTGCGACACAACCTTGAGCGAATCTTTATTCTCTTGAGGTATTGGCTCTTCCACGAAACCCGGACGCATGCCTTTGATCTCGTTACAGACCTCGAT
>JASLRP010000143.1 GCA_030743915.1 SAR202 cluster bacterium
CATGCCCAAGACTCAACTTCCTCTAACTCGATAGGACTTCTCCACTCATATCGATCGCTGTCCTCGCCAGACATGACCGCCTCCTTGACATATAATCTGGCAGTCTATTCTACATTGTTAAAGTGCGGCTGTAGTACTAAGTAAATCAATTCTCCCACAGACAGAGAGTTAAGCAACTTTCTGAGGGGATTGACCATCAATATCCAAGGAGCGCATAACGGATCAGTCGAGCTGCGGAGCGCCTCACCGACCAGCGCGCATAGTACCATAACCACCTCGAATCACCATAGTTCTTCCGTCAGCTCGGACGTGTGTTTATGCGCCGAATGACCCCGGCAACTAATAAGCGCGGATCCCCGAACCCCTACATGTGTTACGGCAGTATACAGGGGAGGCGGCACGGGATAGGTGTCAGCATTATCGAGGGCTATGCCCTGAGACGAGCGAGCTCTATCGGCTCGTCTACCACTTGCGCCAGAGACTTGAGCTAGAGTGGAAGCAGCACTTTCAGCGCCATTACGGTGTACCTCGAGCTGCACGTATGTATGCCTCGGCTTTCTGCTGGTTTTCAGGTAGTCCCATCTCTACCAGCAGGGCATCGAGTCGCTCTCTCTTTGGCATTCGGGAATTGTACTTGAAATCACGACCTAAGGGAATCGAACTTAATCGTCAAGACTTTCAGCAATTCGTATCGCTTCCTGCATAAGCTCAGGCACATCAAGGCTTATCGGCAGCCGAGCGCCTTTGTATTGAATAACTTCACCGGAAATAACATTTCCAACGGCGAGCGCCTTGCGTACAGAGAGACCTTTCTTTCTTGCCACGAGGAACGCCGCGAGGAAATTATCTCCTGCCCCGGTGGTATCTACCGCTTCAATCTCCTGTGTAGGCATCAAAAACTCTTCATCACCGAATCGAGCAAAGGCGCCATCTGCGTCCAAGGTAACAATCGCATCAATGGGAGTCTTAGCAAGCTCGGTTCTCACTTCGTCAAGGGATGCTTCTGGTTCAACTCCTACAAGCACGGCTACTTGCTTAAGGTTTCCTGCCACCATCTGAGCTTTTGGCGCAAAAGTATCGTAGAAAGCACGGTAGTCATCAACGATTCTGGCGCTTGCAAGGGTAAGCACAAAAGGAACATCCGCCTCCTCTGCTGCTTGTGCACAACACGACATTGCTGCTTCAGATTCTGGACCAAAAGACAGTGCGCCACCATCAAGCAACACTAGCTCTGAGCTTTGAACTACTCCGAGGTCAATTCGAGTAGGACTCAACAGGGAGTTTGCGCCAGAAGTCAAGACGATGGTGCGAGCGCCATCATCACTGAAAAGATAGAAGTCATAACCCGTAACAGCTCCATCTTCGAGTTCGGAGAGGAACTCAAGCGAGGCTCTCTCACAATTTGAGACGAAAGCTCTGCCGAAAGTGTCGTCTCCACCAACACCCATCATTCCGCAGCTTACTCCGGCACGCGCTAAAAGGTCTGCGGTGTTTGCAAGCGACAAACCGATACTAGGATCGGGAAGAGTTCCACGATTATTTTCAAGCGCAAGGCGGAGTTCCTCCATTCGAGCCTCAGAGACCTTCGTATAACTACCTGGCGTAAAACCAAGTTCGCGGAGCTCAGCGTCGCTAACGGCAAGATTTATACCAACATGAACGGCGCTAAGCGCTACTACAGAAATCATTCAGAACCCACTTCAAAGTTTCTGACTAGGGAGAATCGACAATCAAACACTCCAAGTCACGGCAGCAGCGATATATATCGCTCCAAGGAAATAGACATTTCTTCTGTCGTAGCGAGTGGCGATTCTGCGCCAGCGCTTAAGTTTGTTGAAGGCTCGTTGAATGAGATTGCGCTGTTTGTAGAGTTCACGATCATACTCCCGTTGAACCTTGCGATTGGACTTTGGGGGTATGACCGCGACCGCTCCCTGCCTGTAAATGAATTCTCCCTGCCTGTAAATGAATTCCAAGATATCGTCGCTGTCATAGCCCCTGTCTGTTCGACCATCGTCAGACCAAAATCCACCATGTACAACCCGCCGAGTAGCATCGGGTTCATTATCATCTCAGCGGGCTTCAGCATCGTCATTGGCATAATCGTGTTGCTGGTTTGCGTCTGAATTGTGGCTGCGCGCAACAAAAGGCTACGATATGTAACACCAATCCCACCGACGTGATCATCTCGACGGTTTGGGCCTAATCTCCGGGCGCGGGCCGCCGCATGATCCTGCGACGCACTCGGCCTGAGAAGGTCAGGAGCAGCACGGCGGCCAGCGCCGCAAGCGCCCACACCGATACGCTGGGGACTGACGTGCCTGTTATGACCTGAGTCACCGCCTTGAAGCTGTTGTTGCTGATCACGTCGTCCAATGTGTCAGCGGTGGTGGACGCGACGTTGGTCAGCGGACCCGAGACGCCTGCATCGACCTTGACCACGATGGTCGCCGTCGCGCTGGCTCCCGGCGCCAGGCTGCTGAACGCGCAGGTTATGTCCGTCGTGCCCGTGCATGACCCTCCAGTCGCAACAGCGGAGACCAGGGATGTTCCGGGCGGGAGTTTGTCCTCGACCTTGACGTTGGTTGCTGTGGTGGATGCGCTGTTGTTGGTGACGGTTATCGTGTAGGTCAGATTGGCGCCGGCGGTCACAGGGTCAGGAGAGCCGGTCTTGGTCACTTCGAGGTCTGCATCTCCAGCCGGGACCAGCTTGTGGAGTTCGTCGCCGGGACCGGAATCGGCGGAAAGATACAACGTCCCGCCAGCCGGGACGATGCGGCCAGGTTTGGAATCAATGGGACCGGACATTATGTCTTGGACCATCACGGTGCCGGCCGTCGTCCCGTCAGTCTTCCATAGTTCTTGCCCGCTGGTCCCGTTGGTAGCTCCGAAGTACAGGGCGCTGCCTATTGGGGAAAGGAAATCGGGGTTCGAACTGCCGGAACCGCTGTTTATGTCTTTGACCACCACAGTGCCTGTGGCTGTTCCATCGCTCTTCCATAGCTCGAAACCGTTCGTCCCATCATTGGCGCTGAAGAACACGCTGTTGCCCAGAACGGTAATGTCACTGAGGAAAGAGGTGTCGCCGCCAGGCTTTATATCTTTGACCATCGAGGTCCCAGTCGCTGTGCCGTCGCTCTTCCACAGCTCCCGTCCGTTGATTCCGTCGTCAGCGCTGAATAATAGAGTGTTGCCAACTGCCGCAAGATGTTGGGGGAACGAATCCCTGGCTCCGGTGGTGTTTATGTCTTTGACCAGCACAGTGCCAGTCGCCGTGCCATCGCTCTTCCATAGCTCGGCCCCATCGGTCGCGTCGCCTGCGGAGAAGAACACGTTGCCGCCCATCACGGTAAGAAAAGCGGGATTGGAACTGTCCAGGCCAGTGTTGATATCTTCGACTATTACCGTGCCGGCAGTTGTTCCGTCGCTCTTCCATAGCTCGAATCCCCAGGGCGTAAGATCGGCGCTATTGCTGGCGCTGAAGAACAAGGTGCTGCCAAGGACGGTAAGGTAGGTGGGACTCGAACTGGACAGGCCATCATTTATCGCCTTGACGATGACAGTGCCGGTCGCCGTGCCATCGCTCTTCCATAGCTCTGTTCCATTGACTTCATCAAATGCGGAGAAGAACAGGCTGTTTGCGAAGACGGCAAGATTGCCGGGGTTTGAATTTCCTATCGGATTTATGTCTTTGACCAGCGATGTGCCGGCGGTTGTTCCATCGGTCTTCCATAGCTCGACTCCATCAGTGGCGTCGCCTGCTGAGAAGAACACGCTACTGCCGAGAGCGGTAAGGTTGCCAGGGGATGAACCGGCGGAGCCAGACATTATGTCCTTGACCAACACAGTGCCAGTCGCTGTTCCATCACTCCTCCATAGCTCCTTCCCATTGGTCCCGTCATTGGCATTGAACAGCACGTTGCTGCCAAGGGCGGTGAGCGATTTGGGGAATGAATCGGTGGACCCGGGATTTATGTCCTTGACCTGCACCACCACCTGGGGTGTGGATGCGCTGGTTGCCACGGCAATAACTGCCCATACCAATCCCAGTATCGCGAATATGCTGATTCTGCGTAGCCGTGCTCTCATGTGGTCTCCTGACTATAAGTCGCTGGTGTTGACACATAACGCTGTCTCTCAACACTGCCGATCATCACACCAAGGCGCCAGAGATTGCAACCTCGGTGATTTCGTCGTCGGTCATGCCCAGGAGGTCGCGCAGGACGTAGTCGTTGTGCTCTCCGAGCATCGGGGCTGCGAAGCGGGGGCCGTTATCGTATCCGGCGATGCGGAACTGATGCCCAGTATACGGCACGTTGCCCACCTCTGAGTGTTCCAACTCTCGGAAGAAGTTGCGATGCTTGAGTTGAGAGTCGCGCATCAGGTCGCTGCTTCGCTGGACTACGCCCGATGGCACGCCTGATGATTGGAGTGTTTCCATTACGTTTTGAGGCGACTTGCCGGCTGTCCATCGGCTGATGTGTTCGTCCAACCCGTCGTGGTGGGTCAGACGGCCTTCGGTCGTTGAAAATCTGTCGTCGTTGGCCCAGTCCGGATCGCCCATCGCCGAGCGCAGGTTAGTCCAGTCTTGATCGGTCTCGACGGCTATGGCGCACCATTGATCGTCGCCGCTGCACTGGTACGCTCCCTGAGGAGCCGAAACGCTCGACCTGTTGCCCATGCGGGACACCAGACGACCGCTGGCGTTGTAGTCGATGATCTGAGGAGCCAGCATCTGGAGCGACACCTCCAGTTGAGAAGCGTCGATGTACTGACCCTGCCCTGTCCGTCGGCGGTGGTCGAGGGCCGCCATCATGATTACCGCCAGAAACCGGGGCGCGGCGCCGTCGGTGTAGGCGGTGAAAGGGCCGTCGGGCGGTAGATCAGGCCATCCGGTTATCTCGTAGAATCCGGCGATTGCTCCGGCATGGAATCCGTAACCTGCATAGGTCGATGCTGGCCCGGTCTGACCCATCAGGGACGTGCTGACCATTATCACCGAGGGATTGATCTTCTTCGCCGTCTCGTACCCGATGCCGAGATCGTCCATCTTCCCGGTCGCGAAGCTCTCTATCATGATGTCGGCCCACCCGATGAGTCGGCGGGCGACGTTTGCGCCCTCCGGGTTTCTCAGGTCCAGGGACAGGCCGTATTTCGAGGTGTTGAAATCGCCGAAGCTGTGAGAACGGTTCGTGCCCGGCTCGTTGTCCTTGAAAGGCCCGACGGTGCGCACGCGGTCGGGCGGATTCTCGGTTTCCACACGGACGACCGTTGCTCCGTGGTCGGCGAAATACTTGGCGGTGGTGGGCGCGGCCCATACCCAGGAAAAATCCGCGACCTTGAGCCCGTCGAATGGCAGTTTTGTCGTCATCGCTCCCTCTCTTGTGAAGATGTCGTCGCGCCGCCGGCTTCGGCGGCCTGACTCTCAGACATGCCAAGCATATCGACCAGTATCTCGCGGTTGTGCTCGCCCAGTTTCGGCGCCCAACGCTTCACGTCCAGCGGTGTTTCCGACATCTTCGCGATGATGCCTGGGACTGCCACTTCGCTGCCATCTGGCAAAGGCGCCATCAACCAGTAGCCGCGCTCCTCAAGCTGGCGAAACCTGGTCAGGTCCTCGATTGTGCTGATGGGCGCCACGGTCACATTTTCGCTGAGTCCGCGATCTAGAATCTCCGATTTGGTATGCAACTGAGCGTAGCGGCCAATCGCGTCCAACACTTCCTCAAGCTCATAGGTCAGTGGTTGCTGTTGGAAGAATCTGAGGTCGTACGTTGGCCAGTCCTCGCCATCGATCCACTCCTCGGGGACAATCCCGTCTTCGACCAGCCATTGGACCATGCCGGCCATCGTCGCTCCGGTGGGGACCAGCATCACATAGCCATCGGCGCACTCGTGAACAATCGGCAATCTGGTGTGTCCAAGCTGCAAGACCGAACCGGCCCGCTCCATGTCAGAACCCTGGATTGCATGAGCGAGGCGCGAATGCAGCATTGTCGAAATCATGGCTGCCTGAGCCGAGACGTCCACGAACTGGGCCTCGCCGGTCTGAATCATGAGCGCGTGGGCGGTCAGGGCCGCGACCGCCGCCTCAGAAGCCGCATGAAGCCATGCCTGGGGAACCGACAGCCTAACAGGCGCCCGCTCAGGAATGCCCTGCACGCTCATGGGACCGCCCATCGCAGCCAGGGTAAGATCACTGGCGGCATAATCTGCGTGCGGGCCGTCCTGTCCGAACGCGCTGATGGCAACGTAGATGACGCGGGGATTGGCCTTACGAATGGCCTCGAATCCCAGCCCCAGCCTCGCCATTTCGCCGGGGTTAGCCGATTCGATGACAAAATCTGCTTTCTCAGCCAATCGAAGCAAAGCGGCACGGCCGGCGTCTATCGTGATATCCAGCGTCACCCCGCATTTGTTGCGGTTAAAGGCGAAGAATTGAAGGCTGTTCTCCGGCTCTGGAGCGCCTTTTAGAAACGGCGCCATCCGCCTGCTGGATGAGCCCCGGGGAGGTTCGACCTTGATGACGTTGGCGCCAAGATCGCCCAGGATCATACTCGCCATCTCGCCTCGGTCGTCGGACAGGTCTAACACTGTGTACGGACTGAGCATCGGCAACTCCTAACCTACGATTAAGCGGAGGGTGTTGAGTTCGCCGATTGTATCAGACCAGCGGCGATTTACTTCAACGCAACGCCGTTGTAAACTCGCCACACACCATAAAGGAGGTCGAATCCTGTGAGTATGAGAGGTCAAGCGGCAATCGTCGGCATCGGCGAACTGCCCACTGAGAGACGAATCAACGGCAGGTCAACCAACTCCCTGCTGTCCCAGGCCGCCCGTCTGGCCATCGCCGACGCCGGTCTGCGAAAAGAGGACATCGACGGAATAATCACCCGAGGCTCGGATGTCGGCCCGATGGATCTGGCCGAGTACATGGGCCTGAATGTCACCTTTTGCGAAGGCAACACCCAGCACGGTTCCGCCGGGGCGCACTCGATTGCGATGGCGGCAGCGGCGATTCACGCAGGGCTTGCCGACACGATCATGTGCCTGTTTGGCGGCACTCGCGACCCCAATGAAGGTGGATTCGGCCCCGGTATGGCTCGCGGCCCTGCTCCGGCAAGCAAGCTGACCGAGTTCGAGTCGCCTTTCGGCCCTGCCGCAGGAGCGGGAACCGGCTACGGGATGATGAAACATCGCCACATGTACGAGTTCGGCACCACCCAGGAACAGTTCGTCAGGATGGCCGTGAACCAACGGTTCAACGCCCTTACCAACCCGAACGCAGTGTTCCAGGGAGAACCCATCACCGTGGACGACGTTCTCAACTCACGGATGGTCAACGACCCTCTGCACCTGTTGGAGTGCGTGATGCCATGCGCTGGCGCGGCGGCGTGCATCGTGACCTCGGCGGAACGGGCGAAATCTCTGCCCAACCCTCCGGTTTACATACTGGGAGCGGCCACCGGAGTCAGCGACCACGACACCCTCTGGCAGGCAGATCGGATCACCACAACGCCGGTGGCCATCTCGGCGCGCAAGGCATACGAGATGGCAGGCTATGGGCCGCGAGATATGCAGCTTGCCCAGTTCTACGATTGATACACCATCCTCGCGGCCGTTGGCCTCGAAGATGCCGGGTTCTGCGAAAAGGGCGAGATTGGCCCATTCTATGAGTCCGTGGACACTACCTATAAAGGCGAGTTCCCGGTAAACACAGATGGCGGCCAGCTTTCCGCAGGCCAGCCCGTGGGCGGAGCCGGAGGGTTCCGGCACGTCATTGAGGGAACTCGTCAGGTGATGGGGAGGGCTGAAGATCGACAGGTCGCCAAGAACGACCTGTGCATGGTCAACGGTTGAGGAGGCACCGCGAGCGTGATGTGCACGCTCATACTCGGCTCCGAAGCCACCGTGTAGTTTCTCACCAGTGCCATGCTGAGCGTGAGCGAAGCATCTGCTCAGGCACAATAGACGCTTGCATCACTCACAACCAGATTCTTCATTGCGATTCAGAATGGCGACATAGCTGACGGCTGAAAGCTGATTGCTGACAGCCTGGTTCCAAAGGAATCTCGACATGACATCCGAATACACAAAACCACTCCCGAGACCGATGAGCGAGGAACGCACCCGGCCATTCTGGGATGCCGCCAGGCGACACGAACTTGTGATGCCTCGGTGCAGGACCTGTGATCACATGTTCTTCTACCCCCGTGAGGACTGCCCGAAATGCCTGTCCGATAACCTGGAATGGGCCAAGGTCAGCGGCAAAGGCAGGCTGCATAGCTACACGATAATACGTCAGCCGGCCAACTCAGTGTTCATCGACGACGTGCCATACATTTATGCGATGGTGCAATTGGACGAAGGCCCCAGAATGATCTCCAACATAGTCCAGTGCGATCTTGATGACGTGGATATCGACATGCCGTTGGTAGCGCACTTCGACGACATCACGCCCGAGTGGACGCTGGTCAAGTTCAAGCCTGCCCTGTAATACGAATTACCGAAATCACTCTCACGAAGCGACTAATTCTGTGGAGGGAAATTGTCGTCTTCATGTGAACTCGTGAATCTCCTCCCCGCGCTCACAATCGTGTCTAGCAATCCCATGCTGACCGTGAAATCGCTGGCTACGCGCTTTCCCGCAGCTCTGGCGCGCACCGTCATGTCCGCCTGAATCCTGTCCACTTCTGGATTTCCGATCCCTTCGCCCGGCATGTTCATCGACAGCGCAAGGTCAAAGTGACCAAAGGTAATTGCGTGAAGGCCATCGACGGAGAGAATGTCATCCAGGTTCTCATAACCGAGTATGGACTCGACCTGACAATAAACAAGCATGTTGTCGTTGGCAAATTCGGTGAATTCCCGGCGACCTCCGTATTGCAAGTCAAGGGCTTCGTCGTCGTTAAATTCGGTGCCTCGATGCGTGCCCCACGACCGGCCGCCTTTCGGCGCAAAAAAGCAGGCATTCACCAGAGCCTGTGCCTGCTCGCCAGTCTCGATGTGTGGCGCCATGATTCCCTGAATACCGCGATCAAGCCACATGTTGATATGGTCTGAGGCGATATTCTGC
>JASLRP010000144.1 GCA_030743915.1 SAR202 cluster bacterium
AGCACTCGGTCGGTCTCTTGTCGAATGGTCGAACCTTCTTCGCGAACGAACAGCATCTCATGCCTGAGTTCTTCGGACTGGACCATGCCGACCCTTGCCAAACGGTGATTGCTGGCCGCGATGGGCACAAGCTCTTCTGTGATGGCGCAGTCGGACACCAGTTCGTCGCGTTCGGAGGGCTTGGAAATGAAACCGACGTCAACCGAGCGGTCCAGCACCATTTTCTCCACTTCAGAACAGTGGTGGACTGTCAGAATCATCTCGATTCCCGGATAGGCGTTTTTATAACGTCCCAGCATCTTGGGCAGGACATGCTCCCACTCCAGGCTCATGCCGACGTGGAGGCGGCCGTAGTCCGTGCCTTTGAGGTTTGCCATCACGGTGCGCAACTCGTCGGCTATGACGAAAAGCTCGGCGGCCTTGTGATACAGGACCTCGCCAGCTTTGCTGACGACAGACCGACGACCGACACGATGGAACAACGCCAGCCCCAGTTGCTGTTCCAGTGATTTTATGTGCGCAGAGATTGCCGGCTGGCTCATGTAGAGTCTTTTGCTGGCTCTGGACAGCGAGCCTTCGTCCACGACTGCGCAGAACACTGCCAGTCGATGAAGGTCAGGTTTGAACATTCTTTTCCGCTCCGATATTCACTGCTACTCACCGCCTGCGCGGATTGTTGGTATCGCTTTAGGGTGCAACGCAGTAACTGTTATTGCGGCCATGACGAAAGGCTCCCACCCCACGTAGCGCCTCGTCGCCTTTCTCAAGATTGCAGGCTGGACCACGAAGTTCGCGCTGCAATCTTAGGCACCGTCTGAATGTATGCTGTTATTCAGATAAACCTGCGGAGGGGCAAGGGATTCGTGGTTCACACCAAGAATGATGAGTGCCACGCCCAGCAATGACCTGGAGTTAGGTACGTGCGTTCCACCACGCCTCGTTTCCTGACTACTGCACTGATGAGCAATGAACCTGTCGTTCGCGCCTGGGTTTCGCTGACGGGACGCAGGTCGAGAGGGTTTCGGGTTGATAAGCGAGAGAAGAGGGAGTGCGGGCTATTGCCAGCAGCAAGTGTCGGGCAGATTGCGGCGCGACGGGCCTGCGGTTCGCAGAGGGTTAATCTCTGACCAGCACGAACATTCCGTACCGAGGCAGAGCGATGATGTCAGACAGCTTGGCTGGAGATATGGGGCGTTCCAACACAGCGTAACCTCCGGCGTTGAGGGCTGACCGCAAGTCAGCTTCCCCGGCGGCGCGGGTCATCAGCACGACGCGAGCGGCGTTGGATGTCTTCCTCAATTCATCGACGGTGTTTTGCCAACTGAGGTCCGGCAGCGCAGCGCCCATCACTAGCAGATCGTACCTATTATCAGTCAGGTTTTCCAGGACGTAGGACACGTCCAAGATCTCGGTCACCTGGTAGCCCAGGCCATCAAGCAGAGTTGCGAGTTCCTGGCTCAACTCGCTGTCAGCCATCGTCATTAGGGCTTTTTTCGTGTCAGGCATCGAAGATCAGATTCATGACCATGAGAAGCGGCATGTTCACCTCACGCCCGTTCCAGTTCTGCTCGGCGTTCGGCCACTCGCATGACTGCCGTGAGCAGGTCTTCCAGCGTGAAGGGCTTGTTCAGCACAGGGTTTCCGGTGCGGCTGACCGTTTCCTCAACAGTGGGGCTGTAGGCGTCGCCAGTGATGAACAGCACCCTCGCGGCGACTTCGTCAGAGATGGATTCGATGTGTTCGAAGAGTTGAGCGCCGCCGATCTCCGGCATTCTGTAATCCAATATGATGATGTCGAAGTCTTCCAGTTTCAGACCTTCGATCACTTCGGTGCCATTGGAAGCGGTGGTCACGCTGAACCCAAAGTCGGATAGGATTCGCTTTATCAGGTCCACAACCGCTGGTTCGTCGTCCACGATCAACACCCGTTGTTCAGGCATCTCCACCGATTCGGTGGGCATTGGGGCCACAGTGTCCGAGGACGGTTGCGCGGCCTCAAGCTCGATCGTGAACGTGGTGCCCTCGCCCAATTTCGAGTCCACAGTGATTGCTCCACCGTGATCGTTAATGATGCCATAGCAGATGCTCAGGCCAAGTCCAGTACCTGTGCCGACCTCTTTTGTCGTAAAGAACGGGTCAAACACCTTTGGCAGGTGTTCGGGGCTGATTCCAGGCCCATCGTCAGCGACGCTGAGCTTGATAGTGCGCCCGCGCTGTCCCAGACCAATGGTGAGGGCGCCGCCGCCGTTGGCTTCCTTCATGAAGTGGGCAGCGTTGATGACGAGGTTCAAAACCACCTGCTCGATTTGCTGGGGGTCCCCAACGACGGTTGCAGAATCGATCTCCAGCTTCGTTTCAACCTCAATGTTATCCAGATGAAGTTCGTAGGCTTTGAGGTCCAGTATTCTGTGAATGAGGTCTGCCAGTTCGACCGGCTCCTGGCTGGGCTCGTTTCTCCGAGCGAAGGACTGGAGATTTGCGACGATTTTTGAGGCGCGGGTCGCCTCTCCCAGAATCCGCTCTACGTCTATTCTGACATCGGGGTCCAGGGTCCGTCGCAGGACTAACTGAGAGAAACCCATGACCGCTGCCAATGGATTGTTGATCTCGTGTGCTGCGCCGGCAACCATCTCTCCGATGGAGACGAGCCGACTCGCTTCCATTACCTGGCGCTGCCTGCGCTGCCAGTCTGTTATCTCATCAAGCGTAACAAGCGCTCTCGCTGAGCCTGGCAGGTCGTCTAGCCGGGACACGGAGACCAGGAACTGGCGTTCGTCAGCGTCGGGAGTATCTTGAGTGTACTCGATTTCGCGCATCGACTCTTGAGTCGACACCGCCTGAAGGACCAGGACTTCCAGCGTGTCGTCGTGAAACACGTCACTTATCGATTGCCCGACAATCATCTCGTCTGGAAGATCGAACAGATTGCAGAATCGCAGGTTGCACATCAGAATGCGAAGTTGGTTGTCTAAGACCAGCACCGCTGAACTGATGTTATCGATAATCGCCCTGTCGAGTTGAGCGGAATCGGATTGATCTAAATCGAAATGCGAGTCTCCCAACAGAGAATCGGATGCCGCATCGGTGGCATCTGTTTTCATGTTCGTATTGGTGGCGTTTGCAAGCCCATTGTCACTGTGGGGCATGTGAGTCCCTCGATTGATTGCGCTCTGTTTGGTTAGTACGTTTGGCCCAGCGCTGACACCAACGTCTGCTCCAACATTCGCGGCCTCAACGACTGTGAGCCTTTCAGGTTGCTTGTCATCCTCTAATCATATACTGAGGTTTGATATCCGTAAATGGGGGATGGTCGGACAGAGGGAAACGGACTCTGTTTCCCCTTAGCCATTCCTTTTCGGTCTGGGAGCATTAATCTGGAAGCATGCTTGCCAGTTTGCGGGCAATTGAGCGGGCATCTGCAAGCAGTTCTGCGGCGTCGATCTCCACCAGTCCCTGGGTGAGGGCCGCAAGGTCCTCGTCAACTTCTTCTTCTTCTTCGAAGATTGACATGACGTCATCGGACAGGGCGTCGTCGTCTTCGTCGTCTTCGTCATCATCGCTGTCATCTTCTTCGTCATCTGAGCTAACGGGGAGCTGAAAGCCAACAGACCCGTCGTCGTCGTCATCGTCGTCGTCATCTTCTTCGTCGTCGGACCCGCCGGACGGCGTGGTTACCGGAAGCTCCTGAGTTTCAGAAGCCATTGGCATGCTGGCAGAGGGTTCTGGCATTGACCCGACTGAAGGCATATCCGGCTCGTCAGAGTCGGTGTCAGAGTTGAGGTACTGATTCAGCAGGTCCTCTTCCTCTGACGAACGGTCGGCGTCATCGTCAAAGGCGGAATCACCCAGCGCTGGACCGCTATCCAGGAGGGCGTCCAGTTCAGGTTCATCGCCGTCGTCATTTTTCTTCCACGGTAGTCTCATTACTCGGCAACTCCCGATTCATGCGCTGTTAGGTTGGATCGACAATCCACCAACGATGGAGACCAGCGCATGCAAGCCGCATCGTTAGAGTGGGGCCCTATCCGCTAACAATGGACGAGAATATGGAGTTGGCAAACCTCGGAACGCCCAGCATCATCACCCCTGAAATGGCGAGCATGATCGCGCCGTGGTACACGATCTTGAGATTGCTGCCGCCAGCCGCCGCCTTGGGAGCGAAAGTGTTCACGGCGGTGAGGACCAGCACGACTGTGGTTACCAGGAACCCTACCATGCCGAGGTCGATCTGCCCGAAAGTGAACAACTCGCCCACGGCGTACTGGTTGTTCAGTGTCGAAGAATCCGCAAGTTTTTCCTGGCTCTCTGCAACCTGCTGACTGAACAGCACCATTATCTGAACGATGAATTCCAGCAGTCCGACCATCGCGATATGCATGGGCAGGACCAGCCAGTTGAACGTGGAAGCGACCATCTGACGCTTGGCCCTCAGGAAGGCGATTCTCGAAGCGTAAAACGCCGACGATTCGCCGACAATTCCGGGGTCGCCGCCCATGCTAATGGACTTGTAGAACATCTCGATGGTTCGGTTCACAAGCTCGCTGCCAGTATCGTCCACCAGCCGCCGCCAACACAACTCAGGGTCGATGCCCGCCACCAGACTGTTACGCAAGCGCTCAACTTCAGGCTTCAGGTTGCCCATGGACCTTTTGTCCACACTGCCCAGGGCTTCGGTTATCGTCGTGCCAACGGCCGATGTCACGCCACCCAGCACCCTGACTACCGAGGCGACGTCTGCGTCTTTTTTGTCAATGTTTTTGTCGTCTCGAGATATGAGATATCCGGTCGGGACCAAAAACACGCTGGACACCAGCAGGGCGACACCAAGCTCCATGCCCATAAGGACAACGACTGAGCCCGCCAGCGCCGCACCCGCCCCTGTGATTCTGAAACTGGCGTAACTGAGTTTCTGTAGAGTTGAACTGGAGCCGGTAAGACGGGTTTTGATCTCCCTAGGGGCGCTGGCGTAGATGATCCACGATCCCAACACTGTGGAGAAGACCATCAACGAGGCCATTCCTACAATCATGGCCACGCCGATCTGGTAAATCATCATGGAGATTACGGCGATGATGACGATCAGGCCCGATGCCACCAGCAGTGTGACATAGGCGTCGGTCCACTTTCTGAGTGACTCGATGTCTCGCTCGTACTGGTTGGTGTACGCTTCGCCGATGACCTGGGCCTCGCGTTGGAAGAACTCGGTCTCGTCTTCTCCGGAAGCTAGAGAGCCTGCCATTCTCAGCAGGAGGCTGCTCATTTCGCCGTTCTTGGTGCGTTCAGAGACCATTGTGCAGGCTTCGGCGTAATCGATGTTCAACTTTCGGGCCAGCATATGGATGTCCCGGAAGTATCGTGACGAAGCGTAGGGTAATTCTGAGGCGAACTCGAACAGTTCGGCCCTGGTCACGCCCGCAGTTGATACCGATGCCATGTATGACAGATGGGCGAACAGGTCGAATTGGAGATTTCGCTGGCTGGTTGCTACCGGTTTTTTCTTGGCTTCCTTCTTTGCCTTTTTTGCCTTCTTTTCCTCGGCGACCGGTAGATTGTTCAGATCAAAAGATGCCGTCTCTTTGCGCTTTAGAGATAACCTTATAGAACTCATGGTAGCCTCGAAGTCCACTTTCGGATAGCTTTTGCAGCACGCGGGCGCGCCTTCTGACTACCGAGTAGATTTCACGTTTTTTATGTGGAGGGATGCCTCGTCTGGGAGCGATCTTTTGCTCCAGGAGGTAGCTGTTCATGTCCCCGACGAACTCGAAAATATCCTTCACGGGGTCCCAGCGGAATATCTCGGCGAAGGAGAATGATCCGCCGACGGAGTCGTAACCGATGATCTCGGAGATGCTGAGCGCGCGCCTGCCCATCTTGCCGTTGGGCAGTCTGACCGCGCTCTGGATGATGACGACGTTGAGGTTGTCCACGTAGGTTTTAGGCACGTTGATGGGGCTACCAGTTAGACGCTGGATCAGCTTTTCAACCGTCGCCGCGTGGAAGGTTGCCATCGCCGAGTGCCCGGTCTGCATCGCCTGGAAGGCGATCAGGCCCTCTTCGCCACGAATCTCACCGATGATGATCTCGTTGGGCCTCTGCCTCAAAGCAGCTTTCAGGAGCGCGAACATGTCTACGCCAGGGTCATCATCGCCTGGTTTTGCCATTCTTGTGACCTCGCGAATCCAGTTCGGGTGAGGCACCTGCAACTCGGGAGTGTCCTCGATGGACACGATTTTGGCGTCGGGCTCGATGAACACAGTTAGAGCGTTCAGCAGCGTGGTTTTGCCTGAGGCCGTCTCGCCAGAGACGAACACGTTCATACCGTCGCCGATCATCAGCGACATGTACGCGGCCATCATATAGTCCAAACTGGAGAAATCCACCAGTTGCAGAACGCTGAACGGGGTTTCGTTGAATTTACGAATGGTGAAGTTGCTGCCCCTCTTGGAGACATCTTCGCCGTATACGATGTTAATACGAGACCCATCCGGCAAGGTCGCGTCCACGATGGGATTGCGGAACGTCACCGGTTTTTTGATGCGCTCAGAGAGCCGCAGGACGAACTCGTCCAGTTCGGCGTTCTCGGTGAACTCGAATGCGGTGCGCAGGCTGTCGAACACCTTGTGCTCGATAAATATCGCCCCCAGCCCACTGCAACTTATGTCCTCAATGTTGGTGTCTCGAATCATGGGCTCCAGGGCGCCGAGGCCCAGTTTGTCCCGCACCATCAAGTACTTGACGACCTTGAGGTGATCTGACTTGAGTTTGATGCCGCCTGGCTTGGTTTTGGCGAGCATTTTTTTGACGAAACTACGAACGCCCGCGCTGTCGTCCTCGGCGTCTGCGTTGAGCATGTCCAGCAGCCGCTCCAGTATTTCTCTCTGCTCTGGAACTGTTTCGGCGCCCTCGAATTCCATCGCGTAGTCCAGGAGCCAGGACTCGATCTGGCGCATGAGTTTTCGCTCGCCCTCTTCGGAGCCGGTGGTCGGCTCCACGGCGATGTAGAATCCGCGTCCACCCTCCGGGTCGTCCATCACATGGATGTACAGACCTCCGTCAACAGGGTAGATGAGGTTGATCTTCTTTTTGTCCTTCAGCTTGCCGGACAACTCAGTGTAATACTCAGGGATGCCGACTTTGTTGACCGGGACCTGATGGAGGTATTCCAGCAGATACACGTTTTCTTTCGTGGTCGCCTGCATCTTTTTCGGAAGCATCTTGAAAAGCGTGCATGCGAATGGGTCGCCACCATGTGCTTCGGTTGCTGTATCAACCTCGTATGGAAATGTTACTCCGGCCATTGTACTCTCGCTGTCTCGCTCAGTGATGCAACTAAGGCCATTTTACGGTTGATGGTTGCGCTTTTCGTGTCGGCTGGCCGACAGTTAGTCGTGATAGTTCCATTTGACTTTTGTAAGTTATTCATAACTGTGAACGGTTCGCTTAGACACTGACCTTGTTGATTGGGATGATCTTCATGCCCAGCATGGGTTCAACGTCAAAGCTGATGATATTTCCAGTGCTCAGTTCTGCGCCCCGGACCTTTGCGACCTCCAGAACCTTGACGATCATATCGCCCATCTGCTCGGTTTTGAGGGTCAGGTGAGCGTCGGAGATTGATCGGACTCGCGCCAGCCCAGCCTCGTTGAAGGCGTAGGAGTTAACGATATTGATCACGCTCATGCCATCGTCACACAGTTCCTTGCAGTTCTCGAAGTAGGACATGGTGTCCTCGATGGAGGTGTGAGTGATGAAGGTGGTCAACGAGTCCATGACCACTATGTCAGTTTCCTTGTTACTGTTGAGGTGGGCCAACAACAGTGTGAAGACCTCCTCGGGAGTCAGCTTCAGTTTCGACGCCTGTATTGTGAATATCTTCAGCCTTCCCAACAGCAGAAAGTCGGAAATTTCCAGGCTGAGGCTAGACATCTGACGGACGAAGCTCTTGAGGGTGTTTTCAGTGGTGTACAGCACCACGTTGAACCCGTCGTAGAGCGAACCCCAGATCATCTGCTGGCTCAGAACAGATTTACCAGAGTCTGATTCGCCTTCGATCAGGGTCATGGAACCCAGCGGAATGCCGCCTCCAAGTTTTTTATCGATCTCCGAACTGCCAGTGGAGACAACTTTACTTTTAGGTGGCGCATTTGGATCTGCGAAATCGGTGGTCATTGTGCCTCGCTCCTATCTCGTGAATGGGGCTGTTAGTCGGATTCCATTGGGGGTCGCTATCGTGACCTGGTTATTGGTCTGGGTCGGAATCGTCGGGGAGATGTTGGCTCTGATAATCATCTCCTCGCCGGGATTCAGCACGTTGGGTTCGTACACCTCCGCAGTGGCGTTGGCCGCATCCAGGTAGATTCCCTGAACGGCCCACTCGCCAGATACTGGCGAAGTGGTGGTGGATGTCAGCCATGCCGCGTTCAGATTGACGTTGTTCGCTGTGTCGTAGTATTGGATCAGAACGTCCCACCAGGTGAATTCTGTCAGGGCTGTCTGGCCGGTGTTGCGAATCGAGATGTCGATGTCCGTGCCTGTGCTGTTGATGTCGGCAGTGATAAGGGTGAGTTCAGTTCTGCCTGCTGCGCCTGTCCTCTCCGATTTTTGGTTCCACGCGTCAGAAGCGCTACTGGCCGACCCGAGAGCCGCTCCTGTGAGCGACACCGCGCCGGTTACAATGGCCATTACCGCGAAGAGCACGACGATCAGGTTCGCCATGGTCAGTCGGAATCCCTGAGGTCTGGCTCCCGTTTAGAAACTGAAGAAGTATTCATCCGAAATACCGTTGGGTATGATTACCTTTGAATCGTAGTTGCCGGTGGTCTGGGTTGAATCGTATGTGACCAGTATTTTGATGGTGGCTTTTGGCCCCCACTCGGTGTCGTTTTCCAGGGTGTAGTTCCATCTGGGGTACACATCGGATTCGACCTCCGTCTCGTGAGGTATCCTGGTGAAATTTCCCGTCTTTCCCAAGAACAGGTCGGTCTGATCAACGGACTGAATGCGGGTCTCTCCGACATTTTTTACCCACATGAAAATATCGAACTTGCCGTTGCCGTTGGTGTCGTCGAACGAACCTGAAGAGTCCAGTTCTCCGATTACATGCACAACCGATATGTCGCTTTTGAGTCTGTCATCGACCGTGGCGCTGGCCGATACCACTGCGTTGGTGCTTCTGCCTACCACCGGGAAGATGGCATTCAGGATCGCCCCTGCGGCGGCGACACCTGCAATGGTGAGCATCAGACTAGTTATTGCTGTATTAATGACAGCACCTCCAAATTGTTACCGTCTAGGATGAATGGAAGCAGCCTCGCGTCTTCCTTCGTTGTGTTACCCATCAAACCGTCGAGCTGCGCCAGCAGTCTCACGGTTTCCGTTGCGCCAACGGTGCTGCCATTAACCTCAACGCTGAGCAGTTTCACCAGCACCAGCAGCGTGTTTTTCAGGTCCGGTGAAAGGCGCCCAGTCATTTCTGAAATCTCGAAGAGCGCCTCAAGGTACTGTGGGCCGGCACGCTGGACAACTCTGTCCGTCCACTGGACCAGGCTGGCCAGTGTGACAAGGTCGAGGTCAGCAGTTGGGTCCTCTTCCTCAAGCTCTTCGTCCACATCCTTTTTGCCCTTTCTGCCCCGTTTGGGAGCAGGTTCTTCGTCCTCGTCCTCATATTCATCTTCATAATCCTCCACCGCCTCGTCTTCGTCCTCGTCTTCGTCCTCGTCTTCGTCCTCTTCATCAAACTCATAGTCGTCTTCGTCATCGACAGCGTTGAAGCCAACGCCATCGTCTTCTTCTGCCCAGTCGTCCGCTTCATCTTCTCCCAGGTCTCCAATGTCGCCCAGGTCATAATCCCCGAGCAGGTCGTCTCCGACGTCGAACTTTCGGCTGCTGAGACCTTGAGAGCGTTGCTCCTGCTCTGCCCAATCGCCTCCTGGCGCTCCTGCGTTCGGGTCCTGAGGCGCTCTCTGCTGAGCGTCTTGGCCGGGGAATTGAGGCCCGCCCATGCCCTGTTGTCCTTGCGGCGGGTAGCCTTGGAAAGCTTGTTGCTGTTGGCCTGGGAACCCTCCCTGGCCAGCACCAACCCCCTGGAGTTGATTGGGGTCGAACCCCGGGATTTGCGGCTCCGGCTGGGCCGGAACTTCCTGCGCAGCCGCGGGAGCCTCAGGAGCCGCGGCTCCTGCCCCACCGGCCCCACCGGCGTCGTCGCTCCGTGCACCGACGACCACCTGCGAGAACGGGTTCTGAATATTGAGGACGTGTTCCTGAATTTCGAGCAACACTTGCTTAATCTCGTTTTTTACGAGCTTAAGTTCCTCGTCCATATGGTCTATACGAGTATTTACATCCATCTATCCACCATTATTGCGCGGCTGATGTCTGTCGACCCAGCCTGGAGGTTAGATTATTTCCCTTACGTGCGACGGAGCCTTGGTCAGAGACCGGGCGCCGTCAACACGTAGGGAACTGTTTTAATTGCTATGTTTGCATTAGTTAAGGTTCATCACCAGGTCGATGAGGTCTGGAGCGACGCGCTGGATAACCACCGTGCCGCCGTCCTCGGGCCGGATTTCAACGTCAAACTTGGTATCGCCTATCAACGGATACGAGCCTGACAACCCGGAGAGCGTGACGTTCAATTCGACCTTTTCTCCAGATTCCAGCAGGTCATCTCCATCGTTGTTGCCGACGAATGTATTGGTCCAGTAGATGTCTCTGACCACCTGGTTCTTGTCCGAGTAGGTGAGGATCATCGAATGGGTGCTGTCAGAGTCCGACAGGCCGTTGGCATCGGAGTCGCTGGGCTCTCCGACGTCAATCGCTTCACCCTCCAGGGTGTTGGTCAGAGTTAAAATCAGGCTGGTCGCCTGGCCTTGGGCCACAACCTGGTCCACATTGAGGACCTGGGCGCCATCATCAGTGACCACGTTGATTCCCACACAGTTGATTGACGTCATGTCGTCGTTGTCGGTGATGGCCAGTGTGATGTCTTTCCAGGTGCTGCCGACCAGAACAGGAAGATCAATGTTCTCAAGGGATGATCCGCATCCTGCCGAGTCGTCAAGAATCAACTCCAGGTCGCCCGCTGCGGTTGTCGTGCCATACTTTGCCCACATGCTTATGGAGTCGATAGTGCTGAGATCCACAGGCGCCAATAGGTTTACATACGCCATCAAGCCCGTGGTGAAACTCGCGCCGATAGAAAGGTCGGCGCTGGCGGTGCCTTCTTTTTTGTCGGTGGTGTCAGAAGTTGACGTCACCAGCGTGGATGTTGCGCTGGTCCAGGCTGAGTCTGCCAGCGACAGCGTTTGGTTGGTGACACCGTTGGCCAGCACAGAGCCCTTCAGTTCCAGAGAGCTTCGCGCGCCCTTCAGTCCAGCGTGGATCGTCTCTTTGCCGCGCTCGGCTGAGAAGATGCCCGTGGACAGGACGGTGAAAGCGAACACTGAGGCCACCACAACAAACGCTATAAGGATGATGGCGGTCTCAAGTCCGGTTACCCCTCTCTGGTCGTCTGAGAGCGCGCGCCAGCGCGCCCTCGGAACATCCAAAGAACCGGTTATTAGTTTCATATCCTACTCCTTGGGTTTATTTCGTAATCGTCCCAAATTGAAAGTCGAGGCAAGTTTCAAACGACATGATGCGACAGTTTCGTTCCCATGAACCCGAGGTCCATGCGCTGTCCCATTCTTCTGGTCTGCTCCCATCCTCCGGTGGGCAATTTGCCCGAACCGGCGTGGAAGATGAAAATGCCTTGACAACAATTCTGCATAAAGCTAGGTTATCGAGAACGACGGAAAGTCAACACCGAGTTGATACCCAATCACGAGCTATTGACTATGTAATTGCACCTAAAGGCAACATGTACGGACTTTATGTGAACTCACCTACCAGATTTCCAACAGCACAATCAAGAATCGAGGGGCGGTAAATGAACGTGGATACCAAGATCAAAGTGATGATCGTTGATGATCAGGAAGTGATTCGCGAAGCGTTCGGAATGCTCCTATCGAACGACGAATCGGTGGACCTTATAGGGGCATTGCCGGATGGACAGAGCGCGGTCGAGATGGTGCCGGTGCTGGGCCCTAACGTAGTAATAATGGATGTGAAGATGCCGGGCATGAATGGCGTGTCCGCCGCTCAGAAAATCCGCGAGAACAACCCGGAAGTCGGCATTATCTTGTTATCGGCATATGACGATTCAGAGAATATCAGAGAGTTCCTTAAGGATGACCCCAGAGGAAAGTCATACCTTTTGAAGCACACCCTGGGCACCATGGACGAACTGGTCAGGACGATTCACGACGTTGCCGCCGGCCGCACGGTCCTGGACCCTATCATGGTCGAGAAGCTAACCACAGAGAAGGGGATCGACGATAACTCGCCTTTGACGTCGCTGACCAGGCGCGAGCTTGAAGTGCTGTCGCTCATGGCCAAGGCATGCACAAACAGCACCATCGCCAGCATCCTCTATATACAACCCCGCACGGTTGAGCATCACATCAACAGCATCTTCAGCAAGCTGGGGATCGCCTCGGAAAACGGACAGCATGCCCGCGTCCAGGCTGTTTTGGCGTACCTCAAGGCCACCGGCCAATCTCGAAACGAGATTCTAAACTGATATCCAGGACCTGAGGATTCTCGGGTTTCATTGACTTGAAGGGGCTGGTAGATTCTGCCAGCCCC
>JASLRP010000145.1 GCA_030743915.1 SAR202 cluster bacterium
CCTAAGTCTTTGGCGATATTACAACAATATCCCCTGCACTCGGATGATCTCTTCCGGGACGCCGAAGTGTTCGGCGATTTCCCAGGTTTCGTGGAGGTTCTCTCTGATGACGTCACGAGGGTTGACTAGGAGCCGCAGCGCGAAGGCGTCGGCCTGGTGCTCGATGGGATCCCCGAGGGTTGTCACCTTGCGCATGAACACATGATTGCCTACGTGTAGCTGGTGATGTCCGATGGCGTGGGCGATGACGAACCGCTTCCACTCCGGAGGCAGATCCTTACGGACGGCGATCAGGGCTCCTGACTTCACTTCCTGGAGCTCCGGGTCCATGTCCCGTTCATACACCCTCAAACCCAGCATGTTGACGACGGATTCGATGTCAACAAATCCCCGGAGTTTCAGGACGCGGCTCAGCTCGTCGGCCCGTGCTTCAGCGATCAATTTTCAGCTCCCTGACGTGTTGTGTGACTCATTTCGAAAAGTGAACAAGTTTTAGATTTCGCATAGCTTTAGGTTTAGTCGCTCAACCAAGAAAATCGACGTGGCGACGTGGCGGCGGTTCTACATAGTAAAAAAGGCCGCCACGTCAAAACTGGAAAATCTCGGGTGGAACTTATCAATCATTAGTATTGGAAAAGTAAAAAACACCCGTTAACGACAAAGACCCCGAAACCGGGGTCCTTGAAATCTCTCTGGCAATTTCTTGGCGTCAAGGTGCCCTACCCAAGTCCTGGTCGCGTTCTATCTCGCGCTGTTGGTCCCGCAGGAATTTTATGGTGTCGACCAGCGAGCGCATCGCTGAAGGAGACAGCTCCTTCGAGGCGCTCCGCAGGGCCAATTCCCCTTCAGCGAGGATTTCGTTTTCGACGTCTTCTTCGCCAACCAACCAGGATGTGGTCACGCTGTAGAGTCGCGCCAAACGCATCAAATCTTCGACACCGATTTTGATGTCGCCATTCTCCCATCGCCAAACTGAGTTGCGCGCACGCTTCATGATTTCGGCGACTTGTTCAAGCGTGTATCCAGCTTCGCTACGCGCCAGTTTCAAGCGCCTGCCAATGGCCTCTGATTCAGTGTTTTTGCTAGTTGTCGACAATTATGATTTCCACTTTTTACGTAGATATATACCAATGGTAATTACGCCCGAGCTTGACAAACACCATCTATTACGTTGATAATCTAAGGTACATACACTTGTGACGTATACATCGATAATGGAGGCGCATTACTTGGTCTCGGAGAAAACAAAAGCGATGCTCGATATTGAGCGGGTCCACAATAAGCCTATCGACCAGATAATCATCGACCTGTATGAAGAGCTAGGCGCGGCTCCGTTAGTCGCCGAACGCATGGGAATCACTAGGCAAACCTTGCACAACTGGCGCCACTGGCTCGGGATCCGACTCCAACGAAAGATGGTCGCCGCGAGTTCATCAGTCTCGGAAAAAGCCAGTTGATGTTCGTATTCAATTCAGCAATCCACAATATGCTTCACCGTGCTGGCATTCTTCTGCCCCCAGCTTGGCATACAGACGCCGCTCCTTCCATTGCCTCCAAATCATCCGGCGCGGTGAGCATGCGCTCATGTCTCCGAGTGTATCCAGGTCCATTCCCGGCCTCTAGCGGACCTCCGCCCATGATTTGAGCAAAGACGCCATACCAAGCTGACTGAGAACCCCTTTCGAGGGGTTCTCTTAGTGTAAGAGAGAAATTTGGTTGAAATCTAAGAAAGCGAACAATCTGCAAGTTGACGGCATGGAAGTGACCTACGAATTCACTTCCGGACCGCCCACACGCGAGTGGCGGGAACTGATGTCGAAACTGTTCGCTCCCCGTGATGTCAACAAGTCTGAAGATTCCGAAGTCCAGGTCCCCGAGGAGGCACAGGATGGTCGCACTGGCGAAGGAAGACTCCAGTCCATTGGAAATAACGATCAGGACAGCCGAGGCGCTCACCCAGAACCTGTGCCCGATCCTACTGATCGAGCCGGGGATGAAGAAACCAATGTCGTCCCCTTCCGGAGAGTGGCACGTTCTGGATGACCCGTATGAGGCCAACGAGGTCATCCAGGCCAAGCACGACGAATCGAAGCGGGTCCCAAACATCGGAGTCCTGCTTCATCCGATGCGCGACTCTCAGCTGGTCTGCGTTGACATCGACGGTATCAATACCGCGGCTCTTCAAACTCTGCATCGCTTGGGCATCAACGGGGATTCCCACGCCTGGTGCCAGAACACTGGCAAGGGCAAGAAGTACAGGCATTTCTTCTTCTTTTGGAATGGCGAGCCGCTGAAGCGAAGCGCCAACAAGCCTGACGGCATCCCCATCGATCTACTGTCCAACGGATACGCCATCGTCGCTCCATCCAACACCGGGCAGGAGCGAGGCGGAGGAGGGCAGTACCGATGGCGGCAAGAACACAGCCCCCTCGACATCGGCCTGGAAGAGCTTGAGACGGCCCCTGACGAACTGATCGATTGGTGGAAGATCCGTGGAACGAAGGTGACTCCGCCACCTGGCACAGAACAGGCGTCATTCGAGCATCAGAAGGCGTGGCAGTTGCTCCAGAGGCCGATAGGCGAGGGAGGGCGCAACTCGGCCCTGATCTCCATTGCTGGTTGGCTGAGGCAATACCACCCGCGGCCCGTCGTGGAATCGCTGATGATGGTCGTCAACGATGGCAGATGCGATCCGCCGCTGGACGAGAATGAAGTCCGACAGGTGGTGGCC
>JASLRP010000146.1 GCA_030743915.1 SAR202 cluster bacterium
TGTCCGCGCTGACTCAGGAATGCGCGCACGGAAAGCCCCAGGATGACCGCGAACGCCAGAAGCGTCAGCAGCGTGATTATCCCTGTGATGGAACTGGTTTTTTTCACTTCGAGGATGAAATCCGCCGAGCCAGGCCCGGCAGGCGCATCGACATCTATGGTGAAAGTCCAGGTTCCCTCTTTGTCCAGAGTTGTTCTAAGGTCGTAGAAGGACGGATCAGCCGGGTCAGTTTCCACCTTCAGCGGGCCGATGACCGTTGAGTCAGGCCCTGTGGCGGTCATGGTGACATCGGCTCTGATGACCACGGTGCGAGTTTGCAACTCAATAACCGCCAACGTCATGGCCATCTCGCCTATGGCAGGCGGGTCAGGCACGACGCCGAGCGCCACCTCGTACGGACCGGCGAACTCTCTCTTGTTGAGCTCGACGCCCGAACCGTGGGCTCGGACCAGCGAGGGAGCGGCCATCGCCATCAAGGCGATGACAACCGCTGTCAGCAGTCCGACGGAAAAGACTCTTACGACCAAAACACAAAACTCCTAAGGGCAACCCTGTGAGTTTCGACATCAACAGAACGTCGAAGTCGTCCTTCAGGGTGACGCGCCAATATGGCGCAGAATGGGAACGATAGGCCAGGGCCTAAATGACAGGCTGAGGCGGCCTGTCAGGAGGGGCAATAATGTGGTCTGCTCGTGGGACACGAGCGATCAGAGGAATGTTGAAAATGGAGGACGCTTCAAAGCCTTGCGAGACTCGGAGCGCTGCGTCATCAATCATCAGAGGGGCCACAGTTGCCAGGCCGCTGTCATGGTTGTACAGGGCCGTGGCATCGTCGGGAGCGCTTTCGGTCGCCAAATGAGCATGGGACGAGCCGTATCCGTGGACGTGGTCCAGGACAACGCTAAAGTGATGGTGAGTAGGGTTTCTCTCGGCAAAGTGGTGGTCGATAAGCGGCCCGATAGAGGGCAGAGCTAATGCCATCACCAGAACTAAAACCCATATATTCGCCAAAATCCGATTCATCGTGCTGGTATTATACCATCGACGCCTGCGGGTTACGAAAGGGCACGGTGTCAGGAAGGCATGAGAATTTTATGTTGCTCCTCACATCCGGTACGTGGCCAACGACGATACCACGGCCTTGAACGCTCACCGTTGTAGGAACCCACAGGTTGCGAGCCTTGATATCGACGACAGCGAAGGCGATTCAGGTTGGCTGATCTGTGGGTAAACTCCGTGGAATTGGGGTCAGATCAGACCGTGTTGGTTGGCATAGGTGGCGGCCTCGGCGCGGTTGGCAGAATCTGTCTTGGAGAAGATGTGGCTCACGTGCCGGTGCACAGTGTTGACACTGATAAACAGAATTTCTGCTATCTCACGATTGGTTCTTCCGGCGGCGACGAGACGCAACACCTCGACCTCTCGCTCGGTCAGGCCGTCGGGATACTGGGGCTTGGATGTAAGCCGGGCGTCGAGTCGCTCTCTGAGGGCGTTCACTTTCTCGCTGAGTGGCTTCATGCCGAGTTCTGAAGCGATCTGGTCTGACTCATCCAAAAGCTCACGGGCCTTTGAGAGGTCGCCAGAAACGTTGCGCTGGATCAGCATGTTGGCGTAGTCGTGACAGGTCCAGGCCAACTCCGGGCGGTAGCCAGCTTCACGGCAGAATTCCAACGCGTCTTCGAAGTGGGGCACAGCGTCGTCGGTCTTGCCCATAGTTTGGGAGAGAAGCCCCAACACCCGATCGAAACAGATTTCGCCACTCAAAGCCGACACGCCAGCCAATATTGTTCCTCGCTGGGACTCCAATGCAGAGTACTGCTGAGTAGCCACCGCTACATCATCCTGCAGACAGGCCGCCATTGCGAGGCCTGCCCTTGCCGAAATGACCCAAACAAGGACAGCATAAGGCGACGAGAGAACCATTTCGGCAGCTGCCTTGGCGATGTCGAGACGGTCTGTAATACCAGAGATGTAACCGACCAACGGTATCACTCTGGCTAAGTTGGCAAGTGGGTTAGTAAGTTCAAGGAGTTCACCAGGCGTCGTTGCGGGCATGGTCTCCAACAACCGTTCCAAGTAAGTCTCCATCTCGTCGTAGTCACCGACCTGACACTCCAAAAGAATTCTTCCACCCAACGCGCGGGGGTCATATGGCCAGGACGTGAGGGCACGGTTGCTAAGGGCTCTTGCAGCTTCCCAATCGCCTTCAGCTTGAACTACAGCCTGCGACGCCGAACAAGCAGTGGACAGTCGTTCGCGGTCTCGCAGTCTTTCTGCAGCCGCCTGGCACGCCTCCCCGTGCCTCTTCGCTCGTGTCAGGT
>JASLRP010000147.1 GCA_030743915.1 SAR202 cluster bacterium
ATGAGACAAAAGGAAATCTGTTGTGTCAATCGCGTTCGGCGATGCCGGGCGACACTTTGTCGATGATTGCCGCGTAGACGCCAACCTCGTGATCAATGGTTTTCGTCAGGCGCCACGGCGAGCCCTTCAATATGTCTCGCAACTCGTCCCGTGACAGAAAGAGATAATCGAACCATGGCGACTTGTACTTCTTGTATCGCACTCGTATTCTCACCTGACCCGGCATCCTGCCTCGCTGTCTATTGAGTTCGTGATACTCCAAGTTGATCGGGTCTTCCGTGACGTAGGGATCCCGGCACTCGCCGACGATACGGCCTCGATCACTGGTAATCCGGTTGAACCTTTCCAGCAACCGCTTTCCCTTGGTGGGATCGCCGAGCAGTCCGAGATTGTTTCCCATCATCGCGATTGTGTCGAACGTACCCAGGCTGCGAGACACTTGATATACCGACATGAGTCTAGTTTCCCATACGCCCCTGGCACGGCAAACCTCGAGCGCCAGCGGCGAGTTGTCGAGGCAAACGACCTCGTGACCAGCCTCCTGAAGGTACAACGCAATGCGTCCGGCGCCACTGCCCACATCGAGTACTCGACCGCGAATGTATCCCACGGCCTCCCTGGTTTGTGGATGCCACTCTTCGATAGGTGCGAAATATGCCTGAGGACCGCCGGAGGTATCTATCATACCGTCTTCTCGCTCGATGATCTCTATCACGGATTGTCCCTGGTGAAAGTCGAACAATTCGTGACCGAACGCGTCCTCATCGTGTTTCATGGAAAATCCTCCGAACTCCTCAACCGGCATCTCACACATTATACCAAGTCAGTCTGATCGAACCGCGTATTCGTATGTCCGGTCGTCGACAAGGCCCGTGCCTGCACTGAGGCATCGAAGCGCCGAACTGGCAATTTATGGCGTGATGATGGGCGAATGGTATCAGCTCACAATAACGTGCGTCTGGATATGTTATTCTGGACCGCATCAAGGAGTCCGCTCGGAGGCGTTGCAGCGGTCGCAGCAATCGCGCCACTCAATTTCATCGTTTAGTGTGGTGATTACGGTAACATGAAAGATTCAGAGGAAGAGCATGTCATCATTCGAGAGCTTGCAACAACGAATTGACCAGGGCGAAATAATCCTGCTTGATGGCGCAACCGGCACTGAACTGGACCGTCGGGGTGTGCCGATGAGTAGTGGAGCGTGGAGCGGGGCAGCGTTGGCGACTCACCCTCAGATTGTGCGTCAGGTCCACGAGGATTACGTCCGCGCAGGGGTGGACATCATCATTGCCAACACATTCTCTGCGTCCCGCCCGGTATTGGAACGAGCGGGCCTCGGCGAACGGACGCAAGAACTGAACAACCGAGCCGTGACCCTTGCCAAACAAGCTCTGGACGCAGCGGCGGACCGAGAGGTTTGCGTCGCCGGTTCGATATTCAACATACCCCGGGCCATCAGGTCGGACAGGGACCTGTCGGCAGAACAATGCGAGGCCACGTACAAGGAGCAGGCGCACATTCTGGCCGATGCAGGCGTGGACCTGATTATGCTTGAGATGATGAGCGACACGGCGCAGACAGCCTATGCCATCGAAGCTGCGGTCTCCACAGGTCTTCCGACGTGGGTGGGTTTCAGTTGTGGGACAGTCGAAGACGATTCACCAGTCATGCTTCTCAACAATCCTACCGAGACCTTCGCCGAGGCGTTGGATGGGCTGATGGCCCTCGGTGGCTCGCTAATATCGGTTATGCACACCCAGGTTGAAGACACCGCGCCCGCGCTCGAAGTGTTGCGGAACCAATGGTCTGGCCCTGTTGGCGCGTACTCGCACTCAGGTGAGTTCATGAGGCCCACATGGAAATTCGACGATATCATCTCTCCAAACGACTACCTCACCGAGGCCCAGAATTGGCTGGACATCGGCGCACAGGTTATCGGAGGTTGCTGTGGCATCGGCCCTGATCATATCCGTCTGCTCAGGGAGCATCTTCCATCAAATATGCCCGTTGCATGATTCCAATGAAGTTCACATGTGACGCTGCGCAATCGTCCCCCGACTTCGGGGAGGTTTTGAAGAGGATGTTCCTCGTCTGAAACGTCCCAAAACCTACTCGACCAGATGCGCCTTCAGCACGTCCTCGTCGAACTCGATTCCAAGGCCAGGGCCGGTCGGGGGCGTGATGAAGCCATTCTCAAACGCCAGAGGTTCTTTGAAGATTGTGGCGTGAAGCGGCCCCAGGTTCGCCTCCTGGATGAGGAAGTTGGGCGAGCAAGTGTCGATCTGAATCGCGGAGGCTGCGGCTATCGGGCCGCAGGCCATGTGGGGCGCGATCATCGCATAGTGGGCCTCGGCGATGCTGGCGATCTTCTTCGCTTCGGTGATTCCGCCACACTGCCCCACGTCCATCTGAATGATCTGAGCCGCCTGTTTTTCAAGCACGTTCGAGAATTCGTACTTGGTGACCAGTCGTTCTCCAGTGGCGATTGGAATACTGGTGTGGGCCGCGACTCTGGCCATCTCCTCAACGTTCTCCGGGGCGACCGGCTCCTCGAACCAGAAGGGGTGGTACGGTTCGAGAATGTCAGCGACCCGCAGGGCGCTATAGGTCGTCAACTGACCATGAGTCCCGATCCCCACCTCCAGTTTGTTACCGACGGCGTCCCTGATGCTCGCAAATATCTTCTCTGCTTGCTCAATTTCCCATAGCGGGATATCCCTGGGAATCGGATACTCCGGCATGAACGGATCAATCTTGCAGGCTGAGTTGCCCTCTTCCAGCAGCTTTATCGCGGCCTCGCCAGCCAGTTCGGGATGCTCTTTATAATCCCCTCTGGGCATGTATGCGTAGGCCCGAAGTTTTTCCTGATACATTCCGCCCAGCAAATTGTAGATCGGCTGGCCCGTCGCCTTGCCCACGATGTCCCACAACGCCATGTCGATGGCAGAAATGACCGGCGTGGCATGAAGGCTCGGATGGCGGAAGTCGTGGCGGGAGGCGTACATTCGATCCCAGATTCTCTCGATCCTGAATGGGTCCTCGCCGACGACGTACTCGCGCCCCATCTCCTCAATCAGGTTGACCTGTGACTTCAGGTCGCCCAGGTTTTTCGAGTAAGTGTTGCCGGTTATGCGCTCGCCGAGGCCGGTAATGCCTTCGTCAGTCTTGATTTCCAGAAACAGAAGATACCTGCCGCCCCTGTACGGCGGTTCGTTCTCAACGACCATTGTTTTCAGATCGATAACTTTCAATGCAAACTCCCAGCCCATGATTGCCTGATAGAATCCGATGAATTTTGAACACTTCAGGCTTGGGCCACACAGAACTTATTACTGTGCGCTGAGGCTGTCAACTGCAATCAAATGCGCGATTGTGGCGCAGGCGCCGAGTTGAGCAATGGTCATCGACGATCTTTTGGATAACACCATCACGCCATTAAGCTTGAGCGAGACGTCCAGTTGCCGCATAATGCTCTCACGATTACCATTCAGCGCCATGGAATCACTGGAGTCGTGAACGCAGTCGCAACGGTCCCAACTACGGAGGAACACCTATGGTAGAGGGAGGAACTTTAAGCCTGATCCTGGTGGGCGTGTTCCTGGTGTTTTCGGCATTTTTCTCAAGCTCGGAGGCGGCGTTTCTGTCCCTCCAGCGCACGAGAATCACGCATCTGGTCAGCACTGGAATTCCCGGCGCCAAGCGTGTCGCCGACATGATCAGCCAGCCTGAGCGCCTGTTGGCCACAATTCTGCTTGGCAACAACCTGATGAACGTGGCCTTCACTTCAGTGGTCACAGTGTCCGCCGTCGAGTTTGTAGGCCCAGACAATCAAGGGCAAGGAGTAGCCATCGCAACGGCAGTCAGCACAGTGGCGCTGCTGTTGGCCGGCGAGATCGTTCCCAAGACCATAGCCGTCCGAAACGCAGAGCGCGTGGCCTTCATATACGCCCGCCCCCTGAAGTGGACCGAGTACCTGCTGTTGCCCTTTGTCGGATTCCTCCAGTGGATCACGAGAGGACTGAATGCCATACTTGGCGCATCACTGCCTGCTAGCTCGATAACCGAGGGCGAACTTCGAACGCTCATCGACATCGGCGAATCCGAAGGGACATTCGAAACGTCCGAGGCTGAAATGCTGGAGAAAGTGTTCCAGTTCGGCGACGGCCATGTGCGCGAGGTGATGACTCCCAGAGTCGAAATGGTGTCCATAACCGAAGGGGGAAACTTCCGAGAATTTCTGGACATTTATGCCCAAAACACCCATACGCGATTCCCTGTTTTCACCGACACGGTGGACGACATAACAGGCATCATTTCGGCAAAAGACCTGTTGAACAAGATGGCCACCGAAGGTGTCGATTACGACGCCTCCGCCACAGACGTGCAGCGAGAAGCTTATTTCGTCCCGGAGACCAAGCGCATCTCAGAGCTTTTCGACGAGCTTCGGCAGTACGGCCATCAGATGGCCATTGTCATAGACGAGTTCGGCGGCGTGGCTGGACTGGTCACGCTCAAGCGGTTGCTGGAGGTGGTGGTCGGCCCCGTGGGTGAGGAGGGCGAAGCGCCGGAAGAAGAGTTCCGCGCTATCGACGAGAATACCTTCCACATTGAGGGCGGCATGAGTATCCAGGAAGTCAGTCAGGAACTGGACATTGAGCTTCCGGAGGGCGAGTTCGAGACCATCGCCGGTTTCGCTCTGGAGAATCTCGGGCACATTCCTGCTCTGAACGAGGAGTTTGAGTTTGAGAATCTGAAGTTCGAGATAATCGACATGCAGGGTCTCAGAATTGAAGAGATCAAGGTCACAAAGACCGATCCGCCAGTAGATGAGACTGCCACGGAATCCGATTCCAGCCAAATCCACTGAGGGCTGTGACCCCAATAATGTCCTAAAGCTCTGCTCACATCCAGCGGGACACGTCTTCCAACATCCGCTGAAGCCTGATGTGCCTCTCTGCGCGCGCGACTGTCCTACGAACGGATAGAATCAACCGCGCAGCAAAAACCTCGTATCCAGATTCACCTTGTGATTCAATGAATGTGTCACGTTCAGGATTCGCGATGCAGCCATTGCCATTGGAGGCGCTGTTATGTGGGATGATACAACCGTAAGTTTTGTCCTGGTGCTGGTGTTTCTCGCTCTTTCAGCCTTCTTCGCCAGTTCCGAGGCGGCATTCCTGTCGCTTCAGAAAACGAGGGTCGTGCACCTGGTCAGTTTGGGAGTTCCCGGAGCCAAGCGTGTGGCATCAATGATGAATCAGCCCGAACGTCTCCTTTCCACGATCTTGCTGGGCAACAACCTTGTGAATGTGGCCTTCACGTCGGTAATCACCGTAGCCGTAGTCGCCGTGGTTGGCGAAGGGAACGAGGGTCGAGGAATAGCGATAGCCACGGGACTGAGCACCGCGCTCCTGCTTCTCGTGGGTGAGATCGCTCCAAAAACCATCGCTGTCCGAAAGTCTGAGCTCGTCGCTTTTGCCTATGCCCGTCCCCTCAAGTGGACTGAGTACATGCTTCTGCCCGGCGTGCTGGCCCTCCAGTGGACAACTCGCCGACTCAATGCCCTGTTGGGCGCCTCAGAGCAGGAGTCGATAACTGAAGGCGAGTTGCTCACACTCATCGACATCGGCGAGACAGAGGGGACCTTTGTGGCTTCTGAAGCTGAAATGCTGGAGAAGGTTTTTCAGTTCGGAGACCTCCAGGTTCGGGAGATAATGACTCCCAGGGTCGAAATTGTGGCGATTGAAGATGGAGGAAACTTCCGAGACTTTCTGGACATCTACGTTCGACACTCTCACACGCGGGTCCCTGTTTACACCGACTCAATAGACAACATTATCGGCATAATCTCCGCAAAGGATGTGCTGAACAAGATAGGCGTTGAGGGAATCGACTACAATGCATCGGTCACCGATGTGAATCGAGAGGCTTATTTCGTCCCCGAGACCAAGCTGATATCGGAGTTGTTCGATGAATTGCGGCACTCAGGACGGCAGCTAGCCATCGTCCTGGACGAATTCGGCGGCGTGGCCGGACTGGTCACTCTCAAACGACTGCTGGAGGTGGTCGTCGGCCCGGTTGGCGAAGAAGGAGAGGCCCCGGAGGAAGAGTTCCACGTAATCAACGAGCGAACGTTCCACGTCGAGGGCGGCATGAGCATCCAGGAAGTCAGTCAGGAACTGGACATTGAGCTTCCAGAAGGCGAGTTCGAGACCATCGCCGGTTTCGCTCTGGAGACTCTCGGGCACATTCCTGCCCTGAACGAGGAGTTCGAGTATGAGAATCTGAAGTTCGAGATAATCGACATGCAAGGTCTCAGAATTGAAGAGATCATGATAACGAAGATAGAGAACCGTGAAGGTGGGGAATCCGATGAATTTGATACTGGTCAGGCACGGTGAAACGGAATTCAACCGACAGAGGCTAATTCTGGGTCATGGCCCCGAACCGCTGAACGCCACAGGGCAGGCTCAGGCGCTGTCAGCGGCCGTCGCGGTCTCCCGAGACACGCCCTTTGTTTTGTATGCCAGTCCGGTGGTTCGAACCATGCAAACTGCCGAGACCATCGCGTCTGAGTGTTCGGTGGATTTCGCGCCAAAACCAGGACTGGAAGAGATCGACGCCGGAGACCTGGAGGGCCTCACCGGAGCGCATCTACGGGAACAATACCCCGATGTGATGCGGGTGTGGAGGGACGATCCCGCGTCCGCCATGATGCCCAACGGCGAGACTTTGGGCAACGTTCAGGCCCGCGCGTGGGCCGCAATAAACGACATCTCCCAGCATCACGAGGATGACACCGTCGTGGTCGTGTCCCACAACTTCCCCATTCAGGCAATCCTGTGCAAGGCCCTGGGCATGCCT
>JASLRP010000148.1 GCA_030743915.1 SAR202 cluster bacterium
CTGTACCTGCACGGATCCTGGAAAAATGAGATCGACAACATTCTCCACGCCCAGATGACCGAGGATTATGAGGACTACATCGCCCTCAAGTTTCAGGGGACCAGTGTCAATGCAGTAATGGCCCCGGAGACGGGCGAGCCATACCAGGTGCGGATCACGCTGGACGATGCCCCCATCGAGATGGCCAAAGCTGGCATCGACTTGCAGTACGACGACGACGGCAACAGCTTCGTTCTCGTCGATGAGTCCCGCATGTACTTCATCGTCGATCAGTCCACATTCACGGGGGGCGAGTTGAAGCTAAGTTCCAACTCGCCGGAATTCGCGCTGTTCGCCTTCACATTCGGTTCCTACGAGGGCGGCGAGCCTGGCAGCGAGAGTTAGAGTCTCTATGACACGCAGAGCGTTCTGGCTTTCGATGCTCGGACTGGTGGCGCTGGCCTGCTCGACCGTCGCCGAAGAGGTTGAACCGACCGTGGCAGTAGTCCAGGAAACGGCCGAGATTTCAGAAAGACTCCGGCCCGACGAGATACCCCTGATCGAAGGCCCGCGTTCCGAGGACGGCCTTCATGCCATCTTCGCCACTCCCGATCTCGGAGTGGGCAAGAACCGGTTCGCTTTCGTTCTGGTCTCTGACAAGGGACTGATCCGCGCTCCGACAGCCGCGGTTTCCTCTTTCTACCTCCCGGAAGAAGGGGCTGAGCGAGAAGAGAAACAGACCGCCATGGCGTTGTTCCATCCGTTCCCTTACGTCTCGCGTGGCATCTATACATCTCGCCTCACCTTCGACAAACCGGGACGATGGGGTATCGAGGCGCGATTCCTGGACGATGATGGCGCTGTTCGCAACGTCGAACTGTTCTTCGATGTGGCAGAAACCACCTCCGCTCCGGCATTGGGAGCGCCGGCGATCAGGAGCCACAGCAAGACCCTGGATGACGTCGAGAGGTTGACCCAGATATCCACAGGCTCCATGCAGGACCCGGACCTCTACCAGTTGACCATCGCTGAGGCCACAGAGTCAGGCTTGCCGACTGTTATCGTCATGGCCAGCCCCGCATTTTGCACCAACGCGGTCTGCGGCCCTCAGGTCGAAACGCTCCAGCAGTTGAAGGACGAGTTCGAGGGCCAGGCCAACTTCATCCACGTGGACTTCTACGACAACCCCGAGGAGATTCAGGGCGATCTGAGCCAGGCCACCCTGTCTCCCACCGTCCTGGAGTGGAACCTGCCCAGCACCGAGTGGTCTTTTGTGGTTGACCGCGACGGCATCGTGACCGGTCGATTCGAGTCCTTCACGCCACTTGAAGAGCTTCGAATCGCGCTGAAGGAAGTCCTTTAGCTGTTTCAGTTCTATACGAAAATTATCTGCAATTCTTAATATACCTGCTCTCTACCGCATTCGCCCCGTTCGCGCAGTTCACCACCTTACTCGGCCTCTCATATGATCATGTTCGAGGGTCAACTCATCCAGTCATGACAGGCGCGGGCGGCTTTCTGACCGCCGGCTCCGCTCAGTGATTTGGATGCGCAATCGGGCTTACGAAGGAGCAGGATTTGAGGAGAGGCAGTCTCAACTCCCAACGGGGATTCACGCTGATAGAACTCCTGGCGGTGATGACGATCATAGGTGTGCTGGCGGGCATCGTGGTCCCTGCGGTCTCAGGCACGAAAGAGGCCAGCAACGACGCCGAGGTCAGAGAGGGCGCGTTCACCGTGCAGAGCGCGGCCAACGACTTCTTCGCCGCGCAGGCCACGGCTGAGGTCGTCAAGCCATTGACTCGGGACATCAACGCTTACATCAACGGCGAGGAAGATGTGGCGACGTTCTACACTCAGAGGATCGGCACTCGATGGCCCGAGAAATACGTCACTGATCACGACACCGAAAAAGGCGCCTACGCCGTGGAGTTCAGGACATCGACCACCACAACCGAGTCCAAGGTCAGGGCGGTGGTCATGCGAGACCACGACGGGTCGCCCATCTCTCGCCGTGACCTGCTCATGAAATACACTGCTCTGGACTTCGACATCCTGTCGGGTGAGGACGATTCCGACGACAGGTCAGAGTCCTTCCTCCCAAAGATACCCGGCGCCGTGGAGAGCCTCGCCCAGGGCGAGTACCACGACTACCTGTGGCTCCTGAAAAAATCCACATCCTCCCACTCCAGCAGCGAGGACAATGGCCGCGAGGTCACAGTATTCAAGCTAACGCGCGTCGCCGAGGACGAGACCCCCACCAACACCGGCGGCCCCGACCCGTCGCTGGAGAATCAGGTGGTCCTGACCTACGATCAGATATTCTAGCTGTCAGCGAAAAGAGTCATCGAGACGTTCGGCGCAATGTCTAGAGCATGTTACGACTCAACGCGTCCAACGTGTCCGCGCGACAGTCATACGAACGCGGGAGTGAGCGGTTTGCAGAGTAGCACCAGCGTTGGCTAATTGAAGGTGATCCCAGCACCTCAAAATACCGCCAGAGCGATCACTGCCACCACGACTCCGGCCACGACGATCAACAAAACACCAATCGACAGTAGTCCGACTCGGCTTCGAATCCACGATCGCTGCTTTTCGGACTGTCCCAAAGCCTGTAAGGGTCCTATCTGATCTTCTTCAGCAACTAGATCCTCTTCTGGTATCGACAACACTTGTCGGTGTGTTAGCCGACCGTCCTTGGCGAAGAAAAATTGCTCCTGGCCGGGCGTGCCGACGAAGATATCGTGGGGTCGCAAGGATAGAGTGACCTCATATTGGTCCTCGGTCTCGATGGCGTCTATGACCTGCAAAGCTATTGGCGCTCCCGTAAATCGGCCGTAATCGCCCGGATCATGGAAAGCGGTTGCTATGGCATCCATACGTGCATCGGCCAGCGTGAATCGTTCAAGTTCCTGACATTCGTCGAGATTAAATGAGTCTTGTCTTCCCGCCTTTTCATCTGGATGATCGGTCATGGTTTTCCTGCTGGCATCTGGCTTTGAAATCCAATTGAATACTTGCTCATCGTGTATGACGAGATTGCGTCACGGGTGTCAGAATGACGTGGGTGCGGGAACTGTTTAGTTTAGTCGGTTCATGGTGGTGTCTATGCCGACGGTGAGGAGGCTGGAGATTGAATCGATGGCCCTGTCCACGGCGTCATCGATCTTCTCTTTGTCTTCTTCGGATGGAGCGCCCAGGACGTAGCCTATCTGGTCGCCGCCGGGGTATGGTCTCCCGACTCCGATTCTGAGCCTCGTGAACTCCTGAGAGCCCAGCGCCTCGATGACCGATTTCATGCCGTTGTGGCCCGCTGCTCCGCCCTTGGGCCTCAGCCGGACGACGCCGGGCGTCAGCGCGATTTCGTCATAGACGATTAGCAGGTTCTCGGCCTTGATGCGGTATCGGGCCAGCAGGTATGTGACCGCGATTCCGGTGCCATTGACGTTCGTGCGAGGTTTGGACAGCACGACTCTGTGACCCTCGATCTCGCACTCGGCCAGATGGGTCGAGCGGTGCCCTCTGGCCATCTTGACCCCGTGTTTGTCGGCCAGCTTGTCGATGAACCAGAATCCGGCGTTGTGGCGGGTTTTGGCGTACTTGGGGCCTGGGTTGCCCATCCCCACGATCACCAGGGACGGGGGCTCCTGCGGGTTGCGTTGGGGCATCAGGGGTTTGAGTATGTCGAGGTTGAATCGTGGCATGGCGTTACGATGGGGAGGCGTCTATTTCATAAATCCTTTTAGGAATGTGATTACGTCGTCGTCCAGAACGTTCTCCAGGCAGGACGGGTCGGCCACTTGAATCAGACGGATCAGCGTGTCCATCTGCTGCGATGAACTGTCTGCCAGTATCTGGCGCGTAGCATGAACGCTGAGGCGACGGTTGTATTCTCGCGTGGATGCGTCCATAGCTCCAAATACCTCCTGGGCCAAACGCTCCGGCGCGGACTCGTCCAGGGGCAGCGTGCACTCGTGGCAACAAGGAGCCGATTCCAGGTCGAGGTCGGTTTCGAGGGAGCAACTGCGCACCGACAATGCCAAATCTTCGAATTGAGATGGGACTTGAACGCCCACAGCCTCACCGAGTTCTGGGACTTGGATCAGTTGCGCGAGGGCGTTGACTCGCACCTCTCGCCGCTCAATTTCGTTCCTGAGCGCCGCCGCCTGCCGATGGTACTGGTCGTGGTGGGTTTGATACGCCAGTGCATACCGCTGACGGAGCGTCCGAAGATTTACTTCGATGGCGCTCCACAGCGATGGGTTAGGTTCCAGGCTGGTTGGCGCCATTCGAGTGATTAGAGCGTCGCGCTCCAGGGCGAGATTCTGATTCACGGACCCAAAACTCATCCTGTCCAGGTACGTTTTAGCCTGTGAAATGACTTCGACCAATTGGCCGAGTCGCCTCGCTCGTTTGAATGCTTCTAACGAATCGGTCAGGGCGGCCGCAGTGTGAAATCGCGCCTCGGCAGTGTTGTAAAAGCCCAGGTAATCGGAACCGTAGCCTGCAGAGGCGCTCAGAGCTTCCAGGTCGACCAGCGCTTGTTCCGCGACTGTCGCGCTGCCTGGGAATATCGTCTTGAATCCCTCCAGAGCGAGTCGAGTTCTCTGGATTTCTTCACGGAGTTGCACGACCTGACGCAGCGGTTGTCCCGCCTCTCCAACTCCTGAAAACGTAGGTTTGTCGGATTCCAAAGCCGACTCCAGAGCGTTCAGATAGGGGAGCGCGGATTCCCAGGTGGGGGACGGTTCCAGAGTAACGGTATCGAAAGCGTCAATCAGCGCTTTCGAGAAAGTAATGGAACCGACGAGGCCCCCAGTGAGACGGTCACCCTCGAATTGCTGATTGCCGGAGATAGTCACACGGTGGTCCACATTCAAGGCAACTTCGGCGCGGGCTTGGCGCATGAAGGCCAACAGGTAGAACAGGGCGAGGGTGTGGTTCAATCCATGCCCGTGGACCAGGGCGTGGACAAGGTCTGAAGCCTGCATCTGACCGCTTCGGGAGTCCAGTTCCTGCTCCATAACGGTGTGGACATGGCAATGAGATGCGTCAAAGTCCGAGCCGTCATCTGCCACGACTCCCAAGCCTGGGCCGAAAGCCTTGATGGTGTCCGTTGCGTTTCGATCTCCCTGGATCAGGCCAGAAAACAACATCGACACGTCCCGGTCCGTAAGTGTTCGAGGAAAGTCCGCGTGATTGTAGACTGGTGTCGGGAAGGCGTCGGAGAGCATCAGGGTGGCCAGATCGGTCACGCATTGCTCGATAGATCCAGCAGCAAAGAACTCACGCCCGCTTTGGCGGGACTGGCCCTGTCGATACAGTCGCCCTTGAGCGTAGCTTTCAACGATTCGAGTTCGAAGCGCCGCCTGCTGAGACGCTCGTTCGGTGCTGAAAACCCGCCTCATCTGAGGGTCTCGGCGATTGGATGTCGGAGGCGGGGACAGCCCTGACGCTAAACGTTCGGTTTCGGCGACTGCGTCGAACCTGAATCGAGGCACGGCCAGCGCGATTCGCGCGTCGTCGGGCCTCTCTCTGGGTTTCAGGCCCTTGTTGGTGAATATGACGCGAAAGCTGGTTTCGCCTGACAGAGGTTGAAAATCTTCAGGATGTAGCTGCTCCCGGACGATAACTTCTCCTGTGTGAATCAGGCCTCGCCACTCGACATTCCACACTTGGGAAACATCCAAAAAATCCTGGGAAAAACTGATGGCGGGCGCTGAGTGGTCGTCTATGGTCAACAGAAGACTACGACTTCGCCAGCGCGGATTCCAGGTCCGCGAGGATGTCAGATGCCGACTCGATGCCGCAGGACAGCCGAATCAGGCCGTCGCTGATTCCCAACGCCGCCTGTTCATCTTCGGTGAGGGAGCGGTGGGATGTCTTGGCGGGATGAGAAATAGTGGTCTGCGACTCGCCGAGGCTGGCGGCCAGCTTTATCATCTCCAAGCTCTTGACGAAGGACGATGCAGACGAGCCGCCGCCAGCAAGCTCAAATGTGACCATCCAGCCGAATCGTCCGCCGAGTGTATCCACGGCCAACTCATGCTGTGGATGGTCGGGAAGTCCCGGATAATGCACCGCGCTGATCTTGGGATGGTCTGAAAGGAACCTGGCCACCGCGACCGCATTCTCGCAGGCCCGTTCCATTCGAAGGGGAAGAGTCCTGATGCCTCTCACGATGAGCCATGCGGCGAAGGGGTCCAAAACACTGCCCCACACACGGTTGGACTGTCGCATCGCCATCGTCAGGTCGGCCCTGGCGGCGGCGACACCGCCTGTGACGTCGGAGTGTCCCCCAAGATTTTTGGTCGCGCTGTGAAGGGTCACGTCGGCGCCCAGTTCCAACGGCCTTAGCAGCAGGGGACTGGCAAGGGTGTTGTCCACGACAACCTGGACTCCGCGCTGGTGGGCCATCTGGCCGATGGACTTGATGTCGGCCAGTCTCAGCAGGGGATTGGCGATGGACTCGACAAGGATGAGGCGAGGTTGCGAGTCCAGCGCCTGCTCAACGGCATTCAGGTCGTTGGTATCGACAAACTGAGTTTCGACGCCCAGCTTCGACATGTGCTGTCGCAGCATCAGGTTGGTGCCGCCGTAAAGCTCACTGCCCGCAAGGATGCGGTCGCCTGCCTCCACCATCGACAGAAGCGTGATCCCGATGGCCGCCATGCCCGAGGCAAAGGCCACTGAGTCGTCAGCGTCCTCAAGCTGGGCGATGACTCTTTCCAGAATCGCTACGTTCGGGTTCGCCTCACGGGAATACAAAAAACCTTCGGCGCGGCCTTCGTACAGGTCGTCGATGGTCTCCAGGCTGTCGATCTCGAAAACCGAACTCTGATAGATAGGCGCCGATAGAGAACGAGTATCAGAAGGTATGTCCGCTCCGGCGGCCGCGCATATGGACTCTATGTCTCTGTCGTTAGGCAATCAGCGCTCAGCCTTTACACATCATGAAAATACGAAAAATTCACTCAAGGATAATATCGCCGCTCTTGCCGCCAGTCTTTCGAGCCAGCCGAACGGAGTCGATTTGCATGGCGCGGTCAACCGCTTTGCACATGTCGTAGATGGTCAGGGCGGAGACAGTCACCGCGGTCAGCGCCTCCATCTCGACGCCTGTCTTTCCAGTGGTCCGGGCTGTGGCGGTGATGTTCACGGCGCTGTTGTTTTTGTCG
>JASLRP010000149.1 GCA_030743915.1 SAR202 cluster bacterium
GATGCGGGAATTCTGCACGTCCGGATCTGCTGGGGGCCCTGGGGGAGTGATCCCCTGGGGCTACCCGACCTATATCTCTGATCAAAATACTTGAGCCGCCAGCGTCAATGGGGCAGGTCTCGGGGGTGTGGGTCTGGGTTATCATGAACAGCAATTTTCCACCTCTCAATATCTGTTGGTTTCAGACAGCGTCCGCCAATCGTTGTTTAGTAGAACTTTAGTCGAATTCGATTGCTGGCAGTTGAGGAGGGTCAGACTTGGCGCGCCACGCAACGAAATCCAACACCTCGACCATATTGTCGAAGTATCGCTCCTCGCCACTCTGGACGTGGTAGGCTTTCCAACGCCACTGAGTTACGCCTTCGTAGTTGGTTTCCAGCCACAGGCGGAATACGAAGGAGGCGTTTTCTGTTTTATGGGTATCCTGTGCCAACTGCGCTTCCCTGCATAATGTTTGACAGGGCAAGCAGACCATGAAGGGGTTACACTGGCGTTACAACTTCTGAGATTTGGCACGGAACTGACACGGATGAGAGCAGGCCTGATGCAATATCGACTGGCAGAAGCCCCCACGGAAAACGCCTCGAAACTCGGCCCGGGAGTTTATGGGGTAATGTTTGAATTGGACAACGACCAGATGATCGTCACAGGCATGCTGGGCGAGATTTCGTACCCTCGTGGATGGTATGTCTATGTCGGCTCCGCGATGGGCGGCCTGTCCGGGCGTCTTCAGCATCATCTTGGCCCGCACAGGAAACCCCACTGGCACATCGACCATCTGCTGCCGAAGGGCAGGCCCGTTGCCGTGGTGGCGCTGGAGACTGATCAGAAGGTGGAGTGTGACGTGGCGTTACGCCTTCGAGAACGGTTCACGGCGTTCAGAAGATTCGGCTCCAGCGACTGCCGATGCCCGGGACACCTGTTCGCCAGTGACGCCTATCAGCCCCTGTTGGACAGCCTGATGGAGTCCTTCAAATCGACCGGACGCATGCCACGGGTGATCGAAGTTATCGACGGTTCACCGGGTTGACGAGATAGAACTTTTTGCAGGCTGGGATGAATCGGCGTCTAGAATGGCCTGATAGACCGCGACGGTCTCAGGCGACGGGGGCACGCCAATCTCCTGGCTGAGAGTCCAGCGGCAGAGGTCGAACTGTCTCAGCGCCTCATCCCTGCGACCTGATTGAGAAAGCAATCCCATCAGCGCGCGATGGATGTCCTCCCGACCCGAATCGACACCCAGCGCTGTCCTGCACGCCTCGATGGCCTGGTCGAAGTCATCCATTCCCACAAAGGTAAGGGCGATCTGCGCGTTGAGGTTGATATAGACCTCTTTCAGACGCTCTCGCTCGAACAGGCACCAGTCGCTGTACGGCTCATCATCCATGTATTCGCCCTGGTATAGCGCCGAGGCTTTGTTATAACAGGCAATAGCCTCTTCAACCTGATCTTGCGCGGCATGCTTGAGAGCCTGGCGCGCCTGCTGATCGAAATCCTCTGCGTCCACCCACACCGACTCGGACGGGTCAAGCAGGACCAGGTCTCCCCGGTTCAGGACCAGAGTCGATGCTCCTCCCTGGGTCAGGCCGGGCTCCAGCGTTCGTCGCAGGCTGTGAAGAACCACCCGCAGGTTGCGGTTGGACAGCATCGGGTCGGACGTTGGCCAGATCATCTCCACCAGTTTATCTCTGGGAATGGGCCTGCCTCGGTGGGCCACCAGTATTTTCAGCAGGGTCAACGCTTTGGAGCGTTTGAATCTGCTCATGGGCACAGGCTGTCCATCCAGGATCAGCCTCAGGCGGCCAAGAGTGTGAACTTGCAGCCGCGCGTCTTCTGGCAGCCGCTTCGTCTGTGAATCGACGCCGGAACGCTCCCTGGTCGGACTTGTGCCCTGGAAGTAAGCGCCCATTTGACCGCACACAGCGTGCATCGTTCTGATGACGTAGGGGATGTCGAGGCCACGGGTGGTCAACAGCATCGCTCCTCGAATACGCCCCTGGGCCTGGATTGGGGCGCACAAGTACATCGCCGAGTCGTCATCGGGACACGTGCCGATGGCCATCAGGGGCTGCTGAAGTGGCGTGGCTGCGCTGAATTGCGGCGTGCCTTCGATGACACGACTCACCGTCTGCATGGTGTCTGGCGATATGTTTTGCTGATGCCACACCACCATCTGTTGCGCCTCCGAGTCTGCCAGAAGCAGCGCTCCTCCTTCGGCGCGGGCCGCTGTCAGAACCGTCTCAAAGCAGTCCGTCAAGACCTCATCGAATCCTGCATTGCTGGAGATTGTGGCGCTGACTTTCTCGACAGCCTGCATGAATCTGGAAGCTGATCGGGGGTCTGCAGAATCCACAGTGTTTAGCAGGCAGAGGTTGGTTGGCTCAGAGCCATCAACCACGCACCTCAACAGGAGTCGGTCTATGAGCTTTGAGTCGGAATCTGGGCCATTGATCTCCAGCAATCGGCTGTGCATCCATGCGGGCCTGCCGTTTGGATTGGCGACCG
>JASLRP010000150.1 GCA_030743915.1 SAR202 cluster bacterium
ACTGGCAGAAGCTGAAGAGGCTCTTGTGGCTTTCGGTGAGCGCTGGGATGAGGAGCATCCGAGTATCAGTCAATCCTGGCGCAACAACTGGGAACGGCTCTGTGTATTCTTCGATTATCCACCCCAGATTCGTAAGGTCGTCTACACGACCAACGCTATCGAGTCGCTGAATGCCTCACTACGAAAAGTAACCAAGACCAGGCGCTCGTTTCCGAATGATGAGGCGGTAATGAAAGTGCTCTATCTGGCCTTGCACAACATAGCGAAGAAGTGGACGATGCCAATTCGGGATTGGAAACAGGCGATGAGTCAGTTTATGATTCTATATAGCGATAGAGTATCGCTATGACTAACCGCCGTTTACACAGAATAATTTACAGTCTCCTCCCTGGCTCAGAAAAGAAATAGCCCAAGATAGTTAGAAATGAAGCTAAAACGGCAAGACCAACCGTATGCACCCTTTTTGGTAGCCAAATTCCGATTAATACGGTTGCAACATACGGCACACCACCGGCAACACCGAGTGGCAATAATAAATCTATAAAAAATATCAGTCCGCTTAACGCTAAACCTACCAATAATACAATAGGGATTGAAAAATGTAAGTTTGTGGGATTTCTATAGTTCATTGAATACAGAATCAATAATGAAAGCAAATACTAATCGGTGACAACAATAGTCTGCAAGAAATTTAATGATTCAATTAGTTACTCAATTTAAGCAGGAAGCAAATCTAACTAGAATCATATGCTTCGTCTTACTTGGACTGAAGCGCAGGCTGAGGCTGCTGGTGGCCCTCGTCACGATCAACACACCAGAAGAGCAGTTCTTCCTGACAGATGAGTTCGGAACCGAAGAGCTGCCTCGCAGTTCCTATCGCGATGCAACAAGAGGCTAAGAACCGTAAAGGCCTAGTGGCTCGTGCCCGCCTCGTAATGTGTCTTGTTGTACACGTTGTATTTCCCTGATGGCTTGCTCATTGGGATGCGCTTTATCTCTTCGAGCGTGTGGGCGTCATAGACAATCAAGGCGCCATCTATCTCCCAGATGCTGAGCAACGCATACCGACCATCTCGGGTGAACTCAACATGAGCGGCCGTCTGGCCTGGGGCGGGCACCAGCGTCTTCACGAGCTCCAGGCTCTGTTTGTCAATCACGTGGACAACGTCGCGATGCGGGCCGAAAAACACGTCAACCCACGCATAGGGACTTTTGTCGTGACTACGCATGAAAAACCCCGGCCCCTTGGTCTGCAGCGTCTTGATGACGCGCCAACTGTTCATGTCAATGATGGAAACTGCACCTTCGTCCAGATTCGGCGTTGCCATCACTGTGCTGTTGCCATGATTCCAACTGATACCTGACCCCAAATGCGGCATGCCGGGTATTGCCAAGTCAGCCAGCTTTTGTCCAGTATCCAGATCAATCACTCGTCCGGAGACTGTGTTGCCATCCACCTGGCCCTCGGGTCGTGAGGCTCCCATTACAACCGTATACGCCTGGTCAAAGAAAAAGTCATCGAGATAGTCATCGAGCTGAATCTCTCGTACCACTGGCTGTGTCGTCGAGATGGGCTCGTAGGGTATTTCGAGTATGCGCGGCATGTCTTTGAGCGCAACGATGAAGCTGCCACGTGGAGGGGCGGTGTACACGGCACTAACGCGGGATGAGTTGCCTTCATCGTCGATCATCGGCAGGACCGCCAGTGGCGAAAGATCGCTTGCATGAAGCAGTACCAGCGTGTGCGGAAGATAGTTGCCGACAGCCACGTACTTGTCATTGAACGATACCGCTGCATTACGCGTGTTGATCCCAACTCGGACCTCGGCCACCGTTTTGAGATTGTAGATGTCGAACTTCGAGATCCAGCCGTCGCGGGAAGCGAAATAGACATAACGACCGTCTCGAGAGTATTTCGGGCCGCCGTGAAGCGCGTAACGCGTCTTGAACCGGTGGATCGGCTCGAAACTGTCGCCATCAAGTAGTGTGGCATGGTGATCGCCCTGCTCAACGACGACAAATAGATTCATCAGGTCCGCTTCGAAGATTGGGCGGTCCCCGAGGGTGCCCTCAGGGTGATGGACGGTATGGCTCGCCTGAATCTGTTCTAGGCTCCAGTCCGGGGCTGCTGTCGGTGGCTGATAGATGAACTCAGTCAGCGCAGCGATTGCTTCCTCATCGAGCTGTTCATCGAACCCAGGCATTTGAGTGAGTGGTCGCCCATCGGCGATGACCTCCTTGGCCATGCTGGCGCGCAGTCGGCTGAGGTTCTGGGGTAACAAGGCAGGGCCAGTACCGCCCAGCCGATCTGACCCATGGCAGACGGCACAGTACGTGATGTACAGGGCCTGTGCCGGAACCTCGGCCAGGCTTGTGCCACATGTCAGCGCGGTGACAAACGTCAGTATTCGTAGGCAGTGTCGATTCAACATAAGCGATCTCCCACTGGAATGCGCTCTCGCCGATATGGCGTGACTTCAAGGCGATCAGCCTGCAGTTGCACGCCGATCTGCTCGTCGCTGAGATAACAGGCGGGATCCTCAGCCCAGGGGTTACCCGTGAGCTGGTAGGCGCGCACCCGGGTATTGCCTCCGCAGATTCGCTGATAGCGGCACTCTGCGCAACGTCCTTCCAACGGTCGTGGGTTGGACTTGAGGCCATCCATGAGTGCATCGCTGCGGTCCTGCCAAATCTCGGAAAACGGCTTCTCCTTGACGTTACCCAGGTCGTAGTTCCACCAGAATGTATCCGGATGAACATTACCAAGATTGTCGATGTTGGCAACATTCACGCCTGAGGAATTTCCACCCCAGTGTTCAAGGCGTTCTCTAACGAAGGCTTCAAGGTGTGGGGCGTTCTGGCGGACCCAGAACAACAAATAGACGCCATCAGCATCGTTGTTGCCCGTCACGAATTCCTTGCTGCCGCCAGCCAGAGCATCCTGCCAGGCGGCTTCGAACAGGATGTCCATGGCCCACCGCGTGATTTGATGCACAACATCCTCGGCCCGATTTCGGTTTCCTCTACCAGCATAGTTGAGATGTGAAAGGTAAAACTTGTCGACACTCTCATCATTGGCAAGCCTGAGCAGATCCGGTAGTTCGTGGGCATTATCCTGGGTCAGCGTGAACCGAAGGCCCACATTAATACCACTGTCCCGGCACAGTCGCGTGGCTCGCAGCGAGGCATCGAACGCGCCCTCCATCTGACGGAACGTATCATGGGTCTTGCCCAATCCGTCAATGCTAATGCCCAGGTAGTCAAAACCGGCTTCCTTTATCGGTTCGATGTGCTCCGGTCGGATGAGTGTTCCGTTCGTCGACAGGCCAATGTAAAAGCCAAGCGCCTTGGCACGTTTGCCAATCTCAAACAGATCCGGGCGCAACAGCGGTTCACCACCGGACAGGATCAGACTCGGCACGCCGAACTCCCTGAGATCATCCATTACCTCAAGAACCTCTTCTGTTGTGAGCTCCCCTGGGAATTCTGTGTCGGCACTGATCGAATAACAGTGCTTGCAGCAAAGATTGCAGCGGCGAATCAGGTTCCATATGACAACTGGCGCCTTTGGTTTGCGCAGTGGCGGCGCAGTCGTTGGGTCCGCGATTGCGTGCATGAACTGGGATAAGCGAAACATGTCAGTCCTCCTGCCGTAGCCGCAAGCCTGTTTTCTTCAGGATGCGCGTGCTCTTCAACGTGGTGTGGCATCGATATGCTGCACCAATTCGTTGCCTCAGTAGCTGAATCTTCTCATCGACCTCATCATCACTTTTGCCGTGTATCATGACAAACAGGTTATATGTCCATCCAGGTCGGCGTGGTCGCTGGTAACAATGGCTCACGAACGGGAGCTGTCCCAATTCGTCACCGATACCTGCAAGGTGACGTTCGTCCACATCCCACACCACCATAAGGTTGTGGGTGTAGCCTAGTGCGTAATGGTTGGGAACGATGCCAATACGTCGAATGGCACCGTCATCGAGCATGCTCCGGAGTTGGCTTAGCAGGTCGTCCTCATCGAGATTCAAGTCTCGCGCAAGGTCGCAATAGGGATGGCGAGTCACCGGCAGGCCCTCCTGCAGTGCCAGAACGATACGTCGTCGCAGAGCATCATGAGTCTCAGGCCGTAAGCTGGAGTCCGACATAGAACTCTCTCTCCTTTGGCAGGTTGAGCCCGGGGCATCCGCTGCGTTCCGTGATCTCATGGAACGTCGCTTCAAGTTCCGCTTGTGTCTCTGCTGCCAATACGTACCACATGTTCCACTCGTGTTGACGCTCATAGTTATGGGCGACCTGTGTGTAGCTGTTGACCAGCGATACAACCGATTCGAAACGTGCAGCCGGAACCTTGAGCGCACATAACGAAAAGACACCGCCCATGCTCTCGATATTGAACAACGGGCCTAAACGCGTAACGATGCCCCGGTCCAGCAAACTCTGGACGCCAACCATGACGTCTTCCGGTGTACAGTTCAGCACCTCGGCAAGCGCATCGAACGGCGAGGACTCCAACGGGAAGTCGCCCTGCATTGAGTTGATCAGCGCTCGATCGAACTGCGTCAGGGGCTGAGCAGTCTGACGTAGCGCCCTAGACATAGACCGCGCCTCGCTGCTTGAAACAGTGTGTGGAGAACAGCACCTGATGTGGGAAATCCAGTTCCTTGCGCGAGATGATTTCGGCCAGCTGGTCCTGCACCTTTTCTCTGCTGGTCCCGTGAATCATGCAAAACAGGTTGTAGTTCCACTCCGGGGTCCGCCGAGTTCGGCGGTAGCTGAGCGTCACGCATGGCTCTTCACCAAGCAAGCCGCCAATCTGGTCCACAATGTGGTCAGGAACATCCCACACCACCATGGCATTCGCCTGGTACCCAAGCGCTCGGTGCTTGAGAACCATACCAAAACGCTTGATCGCGCCATCATCCTGTAATTGGCGAATCGACTCGATCACGTCCTCTTCCGTTGTGCCGAGTCGTTCAGCAAGCGCGTGGTAGGGGCGAGCCACGATCGGTAGTCCCTCCTGAAGGGCTCGCTGGACTTCCACCTGCAGTTCAGAACCGGTCATAGCGAGAATCCCAGGTCGATGTGATAAGACTGCTCCATCGGCAGATCGATCAGTGGAAAGCCCGTTCTATCTGCAATGCCTCGCAGCCTCTGATTCAACTTGTCCCGGTTCCTCTCCGTGATCACGAACCAGAGATTGTATTCGTGCTCCCGTTGGTAATTGTGATTAACGCCCGGCGTGTCATTCACCAATTCAGCCGTCTCGCTGATTCTGTC
>JASLRP010000151.1 GCA_030743915.1 SAR202 cluster bacterium
CGCTGGCCTGGGGAGAACGCCTCCCCTGTTCTGGTATACAAGCTGGCTCAGCGGATGGCCGACGCGGGCCTTCCAGTCATGGGCGAACACGCCGTTCTCGCCAATGATGCCTTCGGTGATCTTCTCAGTCAGATTGGGGCCGTAAACCTGAAGCTGGTTCTCCTTGCCGATGCTCTGATCCCACCGGCACAACAGGAAGCACGGGAAGTCGATGTCGTGGTCAAAGTGGTGGTGGGTGAAGAACAAATAGTCGATGTCGGTGGGCCACAGGCCCGCCTGCACCATCTTGGCAGTGGCGGCGGGGCCGCAGTCGATCATTATCTGCTCGCCGCTGGTCTCGACGACGAATGAGGAGCCGAATCTGGTGGGCGTGGGAACCGGCGTTCCGGCGCCGATTACGTGCACTTTAGCCATGCTATTGCAAAACCCTCCTGGTTGATCGGACGAAGTTTATCAGGTTGGGACAGGTGAGTGATTCGAATGTCGAATCAGGCGGGACCGAATTCAGAGTTGCCTTCATCAACGTACACGGTGTCTCCGACCTTCGATAGCGTGACGTGTTGCCGAAAAACACCGGTGGTCAGAGTCCGTTCGGCGGAGTGGGTTTCGGTTGACGCTTCGATGTCACCAGAACCGGCGACCAACGCCTCCTCCAGTACCCGGCCGTCCATCGACTCGCCCCCATCATGCCCCAGGATTCGCAGGATGGTCGGGGCAATGTCGATGTTGCCAGAGGGCGTGTCAATCGTGACCCCGCTCTTGAAACTCGGCCCCCCGACGATTCCGGTGTTCCGAAGTTCGTGCTTGCTCATCGAGCCGTGCTGGCCCAACCCTGCGCTGGAGGAGGTCGAATACGCGAATCCGGGGAAGCCGTTCTCGTTGGCCCGCGAGTCCCAACGGAACGACATGGCAAGCTCCGGGCCTCTCGGCCCCTGCATACCTATGAGCGAAATGGGCAGTGTTCCTTCAATCTGTCCCGCCGAGTCCGAGGCGAGCAGCGCGCCGCACCAGGGCTGGGCCATCAGCCACTGGGCAAGCCGGTCGGTCTTGGCCGAGTCGCTCTCGGTCACGTAGAACAGGGCGCATCCGCCGTTCCCGGCGATTAGCACGTCGTCAGGGCCGAATCCAGCCGCTGGCAGTTCGGCGTCCAGGTCGATGCGGTCTGTGATAGTCGAGTAGCCGTGGTCTGACAGAACGATCACATCTGTCCCTTCGGAGTCGCCGTTGGCATCCAACCAGCGCAAAAGCTCGCCAAACTTCGCGTCAGCCTCGCCGAGCGCTACGTTCGCAAGATCGGACCCGACGCCCGACGAGTGCTGAGACTTGTCTGGCTCCGACGACCAGATGAGAGCCACGGCAGGCTGTCGCTCTGGAAGCACATGCTCGGTCATGATGCGATAGGCATGAGCGAATCTCGGAGTGTTGGGTCGCGCTTCGTCGGGCCAGGAGCCGAATCGAGCAAACAAACGGTCATTCAGAGAAGTTGGCAGCGTAAACTCGGGATGGATAGTTGCCCCTCCAGCCGTGTCAGCAGTGGGATTGTGGACGTAGGCGTTGCCGCTGGTCCCGACTCCGATAGCCGTGTATTCCCCGCCGTTCTGGGAGAGTATATCAGCCAACGTTGGGGTGTGTAGAATCGGCACGCCGGCCCCGGCCATCTCGTCCAGATGAGGCATCATCGCTTGAATGACGCGGTCGTCGTCGAAGTCTCGCGCCACAAAGGTGTTGGCCGCCAGTCCGTGGCTTCCGGAGATGCGCCCGGTGACCAGCGTGGCGGCATTGACTCGCGTGACAGTCGGGAACACCGGATGGTGCTTGTTGAAGATCACACCCTCAGAGGCGAACCGGGCAAGGTTAGGCATCAACTCCGGCGTCACCTGGGACTGCTGAAGTCCATCGAACACAACGATCATTACCTGGGTCAATACATTCCTCCTACCAAATCTCGGACTGGGAGTTACGGTACAATCCGAATGCCGCCCTGTCAAAGCGTCGGCAGTCACGATGGCGCCTTGAAATGGTGTTAGAATGGGCGGCGTGTTTTCGACAAGAGAATGAGAGGAATGAAATCATGAACCTGACGGGGCGCCGCGAGGCATTTAGAGCGATTCTTGAAGGCGACAAATGCGTGCATCCAGGGTCGGTATTCGACCCGATCTCGGCTCGCATCGCCGAGGACGTGGGATTCGAAGTTATGATGTTCGCCGGCTCCATTGCGTCGGCCACGGTGCTGGGCGCCCCGGATTACATCGTGCTGACCCTCACGGAGTTCGCCCAGCAGATTCACCGCATCTGCCGAGCCGGAACACTCCCCTTGCTGGTGGACTCCGACCACGGCTATGGCAACGCACTGAACGTAAAACGCACCGTCGAGGAACTTGAGACCGCCGGAGTCGCCGCGTTGACCATCGAGGACACTCTGCTACCCAGGGCCTTCGGTTCCAGCCGGCCAGAGCTTATCTCGATGGAGGAGGGCGTCGGCAAGATGAAAGCCGCGCTAGCCGGACGTCAGGACTCATCGCTGGTCGTCGCCGGCCGCACCAGCGCATGCGCCATCGAAGGCCTGGAAGAGGGTATCCGCAGAGCGAAAGCGTACCAGGATGTGGGGGTGGACGCCCTGTTTTTCGCAGGCGGGATCAATTCCGTAGAAGACCTCGAAGCCATTCAATCGGAGATAAGCATCCCAACATTGATGGGCGGAGGAGGTGGCGCGCTGGCCGACAGGGAAATCCTGGCCTCCCGTGGAGTCCGAGTAGCCCTTCAGGGACACATGCCATTCATGGCGGCGGTCAAAGCGACCTATGATACGTTGAAGGCCCTGCGGGACGGCGTGGCCCCATCGGACCTCGGCAACCAACCTTCGTCTGACCTCATAGCTCAGGTCACCAGACTTGCCGAGTACGATAGCGACACTGAAGAATATTTGAACTGAGGCAGATATGAACCAAGATGACTCGATGGATTTGACCAACGAGGCCCGTGCCTACCTAGAAGAATCAGAGCGCACCCGAGGTTACACCCTGGAGATGCACCGCATAATGGCGGCGGCAGATTTCGAGTGGCTGAACAAGTACAACGCCTTCATAGAGGCCACCTACACCGGCCAAAGGTCGTTGGACCGCAAGACCAAAGAACTGCTCCAGGTAGTTGTCGAAGCCGCCCTCAGAGCCGACGTCGAGCAGATTCAAGAACACGTCCGGCTGGCTTTGAAAGAAGGCGCGACGCCCCGCGAAGTGCTGGAGGCGTTGGAGGCAGTCGTCGCTCCGATGGGCGCGCTGGCCTTCCGTCGAGGACTCCAGGCGTGGGCCGCTGAGACTGGAATCAACCCTGAATAGCCGCAACGATACTAAAACCTGACACCTCCAGGGGGCGATAATGGACATTGAACGACTGGAAACCGCATTCACGATGGACACGTCCAGCATCAAATTTGGGTTGGGCGCGACGCGAGAGATCGGCTTCGAGATGGAAAGGCTCGGCACAAAACGGGTGATGGTCGTAACGGACCCCCGAATGGTCCAGATGGAGCCTGTCGAAGTCGTGTTAGAGTCGCTAAGAGAATCTGGAATCGACTTCGCGGTGTTCGATCAGGTGAGCGTGGAGCCGACTGACCAATCGTTCAAAGAGGCCATCGCCTTTGCCGAAGCAGGGAATTTCGACGGCTTCGTCTCGGTCGGCGGAGGGTCCAGCATCGACACCGCAAAGGCCGCCAATCTGTATTCTACTCACCCCGCCGATTTCCTCACTTACGTAAACGCGCCCATCGGTCTTGGAACTCCCGTGCCCGGCCCGCTGATGCCCCATGTAGCCGTCCCGACCACCAGCGGCACTGGAAGCGAAACCACGGGAATCGCAATCTTCGACCTGCTGGAGATGCGCGCCAAGACCGGAATCGCTCATCGCGCCATACGTCCAACTATGGGCATCGTTGATCCAAACAACACACGAACTCTGCCCAGGATGGTCACAGCGTGCAGCGGGTTCGACGTGCTGTGCCACGGTCTGGAATCGTACACCGCCCTGCCCTACCATCTGCGTGAGGCTCCGGACGGCCCTGCCATGCGCCCTGCCTACCAGGGATCAAATCCCATAAGCGACATCTGGGCCGTTCGAGCAATCGACATGGTGGCCCACAACATCTTGAGAGCCGTCGAGGACCCGGAGGACGACGATGCCCGAAGCAACATGCTAATGGCGGCCACATTCGCAGGCGTCGGATTCGGCAACGCGGGCGTCCATCTGCCTCACGGCATGTCATATCCGGTTTCTGGCATGGTCCGAGAATTCGTTCCGGAGGGTTATCCTGAGGATCACGCCATCATCCCTCATGGCATGTCCGTAATCATGAACGCCCCTGCCGTATTCCGGTTCACCGCGTCCACGAACGCAGAGCGACACTTGGAAGCCGCCCGACTCATGGGAGCGGAAGTCTCCGGCGCTGGCTCCGACGACGCTGGAGAAATCCTATCTGGCGCCATCGTGAAACTGCTGAAGGAGATCGGAGTTCCCAACGGGCTGTCGGCCATCGGCTACGGTCCCGACGACGCCCCTCAACTGGCCGCTGGAGCAATGCCCCAGGCCCGCGTAATCAAGCTGTCCCCACGCGCAGTCACCGAAGATGATCTTCGTCAGTTATTCCTGGATTCGATGACATTGTGGTAGCGGTCTGAATTCACTCAGCCAGTCGCATTGATCGATTCATTGTTGGCCCTTGACGCAGTTTTCGGATGCTGTCCGCAAGCTCATTCTGATCATTCACCGTCACCGAATGTCTGATTCCGAAGAATTCCCGAAGCTCCCAGAGCCTGGCCATTCGGAACCGCCAATCCGGGTCAAGATCGCCTCCCTGGGCGACGTAGGACTCGGCGACGCCAGTGCCGAACTCTGGGTTGATATGGCATAGGGTTGCAAAGTCCTGGGTCGGGTCTCCGACGTGGGCATCCTCGAAATCAAGCACGCCGGTGAGTCTCAAGGGCTTGCCGTCCACCATTATGTTTTCGTGCCAGAAATCGCCATGAACCAATGTGGGATTCGGAGGTCTGGAGCGCGTGTCATTCAGGAAACGGCGCCACCAATCCTCAATCACTTTGCTTTCAGAACTCTCCATACGAGCCTTCAGAACAGGAAGCGTCGAATCACGAAGATCGGTCATTCGCGAGTCCCAATCGTTAAGCGAAGGCAGTTGACGGACAATTTCCCGGCAGTGAATCCGACACCCGTGCAACTCAAGGAGAAACCCTGCGAGGTCGAATGCCATCGCTTCGTTCGACGCGCCGGACAGGTCGTCGATCTCCAAAGTCCTGCCTGGAACGCGCTCAAACCCGATGACAGTATGGGGAAACTCATCTGAGGGTTCAACCGAAAGTCCCACAGTTGGGAGACTGGTCGAAACACAAGGCCGTATCTCATCTATCAGCTCCGAGACTGCTTGCCAACGGTCGGCGGGCTGCTCATGTTTGAAGACCTTGATCACCCGACCGTCGGTAGTTTCAGACACGACGCTGTTGAACCCATCGCCCAACATCTTGAGCGGCCCAACATTCGCCTTTGGAATGACATGTTCGAGTTTCGACTCGATCAGCTTCAGGTCAATTTCTGCATCAAGCTTCATTAATACTGCTATTGTCTGCGGACCATCGGAATTTCAGAGCCACCACACCCACCATCAACGTTATGCTATGATCCGCTGGCGTCGATCACGGCGGCCAAGCACATGATACAACGGACGAACAAATGGAAATAACGAACATCGAGACTTTCATCGTGGACGCCGGTTGGCGGCCGTGGACGTTAGTGAAGGTCGAGACTGACGACGGCATCACCGGCTGGGGTGAGTGCAGCGCCAGCAGCACTCCTCGTGGCGTGACAGGGACAATCGAAGACCTGAAACCTCTGCTTGTCGGTAGAGATCCGAACGCATTCGAAATGTTGTATTGGGACATGTTCAGAGCCACGCGCCAGAGTCCAGGGGGGCTTGCCGCCAGAGCGATCGCTGGAGTGGAGACGGCGATTCTGGATATCAAGGCCAAGGCGTTGGGCATTTCCGTGGCTGAACTATTCGGCGGCCCGACGCGGGACAAGGTTCGCGTTTACTGGTCGCACTGCGGGCCAAACCGCGCTCGCATTCCTGAGCTTCTCGGAGTGTCGCCCCTCAGGACGATGGATGACATTCACAATCTGGGCAAGGAAGTCGTTGCCAGAGGGTTCACGGCTCTCAAGACTCAGATCGTGATGCCGGGCGATCCGGCAACCGTGCATAACACCGGGTCCACGGGGACCGGCGGCGCGACCGATCAGGTGGTCAGCACGTCGATGTTGGGGCATATCGAAACGCTCATCGGGACGTTCCGTGACGCTGTCGGCCCAGACGTGGACATCAACCTCGACCTCAACTTCAATTACAAGCCTGAGTCTTGCATGCGCATCGCCAAAATGTTGGAGCAATTCGACATGCTGTGGCTCGAATTGGATATGCACAATCCTGAATCGGTCCGGCAGATCAAGGAGTCCACTGACACCAAGATATGCTCTGGCGAAACTCTCTACTACATGCGCGAGTACCTTCCATATTTCGACCTGCACGCCGCCGATGTGTTCGCGGTGGATGTGGGATGGAACGGATTCAGTCAGGCTAAGAAAGTTGGCGATCTGGCAGAGGTCTATCAACACAATGTGGCGCCACACAATTACTACAGCTACCTGTCTGCCTTCATACACGCAAACTGGTGCGCGACGCTGCCCAATGTTCGAATCTTCGAGTTGGATATCGACGATGTGCCCTGGCGCGAAGAGTTGGCCACCAGCGCTCCTGAGATAATCGACGGATACATGACGATTCCAGCCGGGCCTGGTTGGGGTGCCGACGTGAATGAAGAGGTCGCAAGAGCGCACCCCTGGACGCACTAGAAGACACCCGTCGAACATCGAGACTTCAGGTCTTCCGCAGGGCGGGCGAGCTGGCGTATATCAACGCCAACACCGGGGTGCTGCCAACATGCCCAAAATGAGAGCGACCTCGTTCCCAAATGCCTGCGCCAACGCGCCGCCCAACAGAAATCCCAGAGGGAACGCGGCCGCTATGAGTTCGTGAACGCTCATCACCCTTCCGCGCATCTCGTCTGAGGCTATCGTCTGAAACAGCGTGATCAGGAATACCGCATGCAAAGCGCCTCCGAAACCCATGACAAACAACAAAGCAACCGACAACGGGAACACCCGCGAGAATCCAAAACTCACCATCGCCGCATCCCACAGCATCGCCGTCCAAACCAGAGCTAAACCCTTGTGTGTGACGCCGCCCAGCGAACTCGCCGCAAGAGACCCAACCAGAAACCCCGCTCCCAACGCGCCGCCCATGACACCCAGCCCCACGGGGCCGACATCCAATACGTCGCGAGCGTACACTGGCATCAAAGGGATTATCACTCCTCCTGGAAACTGAGTCATCGTCACGAGTAGCAACGCGGGAATGGGCGGCGTGCGTCGAATGTACGACCATCCGTCCCCCAGGTCACGAAAGACCGACTGGTCTGACCCCCGCGCCACTGACAGTCGAGGATTGACGCGCAGCATCATCAGCGCAGACAGCGCCAGAGCGGAGGCGGCCATCAGAAATACCGAGCCGACGCCAGCGCTGACGATCAACAATCCCACTATCGCCGGCCCCAAAAGATCACCGGCCGAGAATGATGCCTGGACCAGGGCGTTTGCGGTCAGGACTCGTTCAGTTCCAACAAGGTCAACCAGGAACGCTCGCAGCGCAGTACCCGAAACCGCCCGTATTGCTCCGATGGATAACCCGACCAACAGCAAATGCCACGGTTCGACGACATCCGCAATCACCAGCACAGCCGCCGCCAGAAACGAGACCATCAGCGCAAGTCTCACCCAGATGAGCAGATTACGCCGATTTGATCGGTCAACAACGATGCCGCCAATTGGCGAGAATACAACCATCGTGAACCCGCCAACGCCTGTGACAAGCCCTACCCATAGCTGAGAGTTCGTCAACTCCAACGCGAGCCAACCCATCCCTACCAGGCGACTGTCAACGCCCAGGTCGTGGAATGCGTCCGCGATGAAGTACGTCCTGAAGTTTCTGTCTGCCAGCAGTTTGAGGGCAGCAGGGACCCTCACAGCGACCGCCTTGCGAGAAAGTCCGCGCCTTTACTCTTCATATCTCGGATGCCATCCAGAACCACCCCACGTCGTGACCTTGCGTGGGGTGATCTTGATCAATGTTCTGGGCGTGGCCTTGGTTTCTTCGAAATACCGATGCCCGCCCTCCTGCCCCACATAGCGGATGGCCCAGGACTCCCAATCGCCCAGCCAGGCGTCATCGGCGATTACCGCTTCAGCCTCAACGAGAACGCGAGTGTAAGGCGAGTCACACGTGTCGACACAGGCCGACACTCGGTGGTCGTTTCGGATGTTCTCCACCCACGCCGCCTTTCGACGCCCGGCAACAAGGAACACTCCATCCTCGTAGTGGTACCAAACAGGGTTGACGCTGGGCCAGCCCTCCGAGGTTAGCGTGGCGAGTTTCATCAGATGACTGCCGCTCGTCAGAAAATCTTGCAGTTGGGACTCGGTCAGTGCGGGCATGTTCAACTCCTGTACAATGATTGGCGTTCAGAGATGATAGCATTCTGACCGATTCGACGATTTCAGATTCACAGACTTGCCGAGTCGCAAACACAATAATCCAAAAAGGAACCATCATGCCTCATTCCCACGAGCTCACCGTTGTCGAAGCCGCACAGAAGATTCGACGACGGGAAGTGTCACCGGTCACCCTGATGGAAGACCTGCTCAACCGGGTTTCACGACTTGAACCGACTCTGAGCGTGTGGGTAACGTTGGACGCGGATGCTGCCTTGGAGACCGCCCGTCAGCGCGAACGCGAGCTATTGAACGAAGGCCCGCGAGGCCCTTTGCACGGCGTGCCCATCGGCATCAAGGACATTTACTATACTCAGGGAGTCCTGACCACTGCCTGTTCGCTAATCCTGGCGGATTTCGTGCCCGATCACGATGCCACGACGGTCGCCAATCTCAAGCGGGCGGGGGCCATTATCATGGGCAAAACGGTCACGACTGAGTTCGCGTGCGGCGACCCGTCGCCGACCCGCAACCCCTGGAACAACTATCACACTCCTGGCGGGTCCAGTTCCGGCTCAGCCGTTGGAGTGGCTTCGGGAATGTTTCCGGCGGCGTTGGGTTCCCAGACCGGAGGTTCGATACTGCGGCCTGCCGCCTACAACGGCGTTGTCGGTCTCAAGCCATCATTCAGCCGAGTGAGCAGGTATGGCGTCGTGCCAGTGGCCCATTCCCTGGACACAATGGGGCCGTTCACCCGAACGGTCGAAGATGCCGCGTTGATGCTGAACGTCCTTGCCGGCCACGATCCGAAGGACCCGTCGACTTCAATCCGGCCTGTGCCAAACTACCTTCGCGCAATCGGGGCACAGGCTGCTCCACCTCGCATTGGCCTGGTGACTCAGTATTTCTACGGCAAGGCCGATGACGAAACCCAAGCCCACACCGACGCCGTCGCAGAGAAACTCGCCGAGGCTGGAGCCGCCGTCGAAGAGGTGGAAATCGCGGCTGACTGGGACGCGATGTTGTCGGCCCACCGCGTGTTGATGACTGTGGAAGGCGCGGCAGTGCATCAGGACTGGTTCAATGCCCGCGCAGACGAATATTCACCCAACATAAGAGGCGTTGTTGAGGATGGCAGAGAGGTCTCCGCCGTCACATACGTGCAGGCCAAACGTGTGCAGGACCGATTCCGTCGAGACGTGGCAGACGCTCTGCGGTCCTATGACGTTCTTCTGACGCCATCGACTCCGACACCGGCTCCCCGCGATCTGACGACCACGGGCGACCCTTCGTTCCAGTCGCCCTTCACGTTCTCCGGACATCCGACCATAACTCTGCCATCGGGCCTGAGCGAGGACGGACTGCCACTCGGGGCGCAACTGGCCGCTCCCTACTTTGCCGACGAAACTCTGTTGTCGGTGGCCCATTGGTGCGAGAGAGTTATCAACTCAAATCTGACACCACCGGAGCATCGGGGCTAGGCACACGTCCAGAATCTGGCCACGGGCCAGTAGGATGCTCAGGGACGTCTTGCTTGTACGTTCCGCTGTCGTAAATCTTGAAACCACGAGCCTGGTAGTTATAGATTGCGCCCGGGTGGTCCAGAGTGCAGGTGTGCAGCCACATCCTGGATGCGTCCATGTCCCACGCTCGTTCGATGCTGTCAGTGAGCAGATGGGCGCCCAGGCCAGAACCGATGGCTGTTGACACCAGGCCAAACTGGGCAAGCTCAACTTCGCCGCCCTGCTTGTCAAGCTCGAAATACCCGACTGGAGTTCCATTGATATACGCCACCCAGGTGTGCATATCGGGACGTTCCACCCACTGGGTCCATTGCTGATATGTCCAACCCAGCCGGTCGATCCAATACCAGTCTCCGCCAACCGCGGTGTAAAGGAATCGATTCAACTCTGGCAGTGGCATTTCGGCTCGCCTGATTTCCAGTCCTTCGATGTCCGACTTCTTGGCGATGAGTTGCGAAGGGTTTGTCATCTCCAGGTACGTAATTCCGATTTCTACGATCATCCGATGTTTCTCCGTAATCAATCAGAGTAGGCATTCAAATGCCCTCAAGGGACCAGAGTGATTCTGCACCATATGGAGACCTTG
>JASLRP010000152.1 GCA_030743915.1 SAR202 cluster bacterium
GGCGTTTCACGGCGGTCTATGATCAGCGTCGCGTTGCCGGTTCTCTCGATATTCTTGACCTTCTGGGATGTTCCGCTGGCGCTCATCACGAACAGTCCATCCTGGTAGATGTACCAGATGGGCATTCCGTGGGGCCGATTCTTGTTATCCACAGTGGCCAGTATCGCAACGTTCGCGTCTGAGAATAGTTTCTCTCTGTCAAAAGGTGTTGTCATTGGGTTGTAACCTCGACTTCATGATGGGGCGAGTCTATCAATATCGGGATTTCGAGGTCAACAGCGCGAGCATTCGGCGCTCTGAAATGCAAGACCTCCCGAGTCGGCACCGTGCCCCGTGTGAACACAAAAGATGCTAAACTGGCGGCGCGATTCCCGGAGCATCCAGTGTATGGAGAATTAGAAAGATGAGACTTGCCGGAAAAGTAGCGTTCATCAGCGGCGGCGCGCGTGGGATGGGAGCAACGGAAGCAAAGCTTTTCGCCAGCGAAGGCGCATCTGTCGCCATCGGAGACGTGCTGGAAGAGGAAGGCAAGAGGACGGAAGCAGAGATCAACCAGTCAGGCGGCCAGGCGTTGTTCGTCTCGCTGGACGTGACCAGTGAACAGTCCTGGAAAGACGCCATCGGCGCGACGGTGGCGAAATTCGGCAGGCTGGACATACTTGTGAACAACGCGGGCGTCAGCGGTCACGGGATACTCGAGTCAACGACTGAGGCCGAGTGGGACAGGGTGATGGACATCAACTCCAAAGGCCCGTTCTTAGGCACGAAGGTGGCCGTGCCGGAGATGCGAAAATCCGGCGGCGGCTCGATTGTCAACATATCGTCGCAGCTTGGCCTGGTTGGGACCGACATATCCAGCCCTCAGTACCAGTCGTCCAAAGGCGCAGTCCGATTGCTGACCAAGTCAACGGCCATTCAGTACGCCCCAGAGGGCATTCGGTGCAACTCGGTGCATCCCGGCCCGATCAACACCGACATGACGGCGGCCCGACGCGACGATCCGGAGATTTACGGCAAGATGGTCGGAGCCATTCCGATGGGCCGATACGGGGAGCCTGAGGAGATCGCCAACGGCGTTCTGTATCTGGTCTCTGATGAAGCTGGGTTCGTGACTGGAAGCGAATTAGTTCTGGACGGCGGCTGGACGGCACAATAGCGGGTGTCAGGGATCAGGTTTTCAGGTTTCAGGCAACAGCGTAATCGCGAGATGCGGCCCATGATGTGTCGGTGACATGGCGAGTAAGAATAAACCTAGAGATTTCAGAGACCTGAAAGTTTGGGAGAAAAGCCATAACCTCGCGACAAAAGTTTACCAGGCGACGGCTCAGTTTCCCAAGGAAGAAGTGTATGGCCTGACAAGCCAAATTCGCAGGTGTAGTGTGTCAATACCTTCGAACATTTCTGAAGGTTGTGGGAGAGGTGGAGATGTTGAGTTAGCGCGATTTTGCCAGATCGCGATGGGTTCGGCGAGTGAGCTTGAATACCAATTGTTGTTGTCGCGCGACCTGAAATACTTGACCAACCAGCAGCATACAGCCTTGTCATCTGAAGTCATTGAAATCAAAAGAATGCTCACTGCATTCATCAATTGGTTGAAAAACCACTAGCCAAGTACCCGACACCTGAAAACCTGATACCTGAAACCTAGCTGGAGGAACACATGAAGATTACGGACGTAAAACATTTCCTGGCGCATCCAGGCGGACGAGGCAAAAACCTTTGCTTTGTGAAGGTCGAGACTGACGAGGGGATTTACGGTTGGGGCGAGGCGTATACGCAATCGGATAGGGACACACAAGTTACGGCTCATATCGACCAGTTGAAGCGATATCTGATTGGACGTGATCCTCGGAACATTAAGCATTTCTTGCAGATTGCTTATGACGACTTCGCCGGACGTCGAGGGGCGATGGATCTGTGGTGCGCCGTCAGCGGCATTGAGCAGGCGATGTGGGACATCACCGGAAAGTCTGCCGGGCTTCCTGTTCACATGCTGTTGGGCGGGGCCTGCCGGAGCCAGATTCGGGTTTACGCAAACGGATGGTCTGGAGCGGCAGACCCGCTGACCCTTGCCGAGCGCGCTCAGGAAGTCGTGGAGATGGGTTTCACAGCGATGAAATTCGACCCCATTCCCGGCCCGTGGCGCACGCACGTAAGCAAGGATGTCGAGAACGCAGCCATCGAGAACGTCGAGGCGGTCAGAGACGCAGTAGGCTGGGATGTTGATATTCTCGTGGAGATGCACCGACGACTTGCCCCCATGCACGCCCGGAGGATCGGGCGAGAGATCGAACGGTTCCGCCCCTTCTGGTACGAGGAGCCGGTGCTGGCCGAGAATGTTGACGCCCTGGCGGCGGTCAAGCGTGACGTCAATCTGCCCGTTGTGACCGGCGAGGAGCTTTACACCAAGTTCGAGTTCCGAGAGGTGTTCGAAAAGCAGGCGGCGGACATAATCAATCCTGATGTTTGCAACGTCGGCGGCATTCTCGAACTCAAGGAAATTGCGGCGATGGCCGAACCATACTTCGTGGCGGTTTCGCCGCACAACTACAACAGCACGACTCTGGGCCTTGCCGCAACGATGCAGGTATCGGCGGCTATACCGAACTTCCTGATCACCGAGTATTTCGTGAATCTTGAGGCGTTTGGCAAGGACATCGCCAAAGAACCCTTCGAGGTCAAGGACAGTTACATTCAGGTCCCGAGAACGCCGGGTATCGGCATCGACCTGGACGAGGACCGACTCGCGGGATATCCGTATCAGCCGTTCCCGGCGCGGTCGCCTCGGCAGTATTATGAAGAGGGGCCGTAGGCAGGCGGTTGGCCATCAACAAAGCAATATTAAAAGCGAAAGGGAGAGCGTCGTGACCACATCTGGCGAAGTTTCGATGGATGTTTTCAAGGCCCTGGTTTCCAGGGCGGGGATGGACCTTACCGACGAGGAGCTTGCGGAACTCAAGGAAGCTTATGACGTTTTCCAACCGGGTGTGGACAATCTCCACAACGCGCAGCTTGGAGCAGAGGACCTGGCGGTCTCGTTTGAGCCTGTCTGGGACCCGGAAGTGTGAGGGGACATGATGGCTGAATCCAACGAGCTTTGCTACCTGACTATCGCAGAGGCAGCGGACCTGATTCGAGATGGCGAGCTGTCTCCTGTGGAGCTTACGCGCGCGTTTCTTGAGCGTATCGACCGGCTCGATCCGACGCTGAACGCCTATATCACGATATTGCACGACGGCGCGCTGGCTGACGCTCGAAGGGCGGAGGCCGAGTTGCTGGCGGGCGAGTATCGCGGGCCGTTGCACGGCATCCCAATCGCTTTGAAAGACCTGTACGACACTGCCGGGATTCGCACGACGGCCAGCTCCCGCGTGATGAAGGACAGGGTGCCCACCGAGGACGCCACGACCACCGCCAAGCTGAAGGCGGCGGGCGCAGTGCTGCTGGGCAAGCTGGCGATGCACGAGTTCGCCCTGGGTGGCCCGGACCCGACGTGCGGATTCCCGTTGGCGAAAAACCCGTGGAACCTGGATCATATGCCGGGCGGCTCTAGCTCCGGTTCTGGGACTGCTGTGGCGGCCGGGTTGGCTATGGGTACTCTTGGCTCTTGCACGGGCGGTTCCATCCGTGGGCCAGCAGCCCATTGCGGTATCGCGGGCATCAAGGCGACATACGGGCGAGTCAGCAGGTACGGCGTCGTGCCCCTGAGTTGGAGCCTCGACCACTGCGGACCACTGACCTGGACGGTTGAGGACTCGGCGCTCATGCTTCAGGCCATCGCGGGCTTCGATCCCAGAGACCCCACGACCAGCAGGGCGCCGGTGCCTGACTACATGGATTCTATGGTGGACGATGTTGAAGGCATGATCATCGGCGTTCCTCGCGATTATTTCTTCCCAGAAGATGGCGCGATCAACGCGGACACCAAAGCGCTGGCCGAGGCCGCGTTGGACACTCTGGAAGACCTGGGCGCTACTCTGGTTGACGTTTCGATTCCGTCGCTGGAGTTCGCCGGAGCTGCCCAGCAGACGATCATGTTGAGCGAGGCGTACGCATACCACAGGACGAATCTGGTGAACAGTCCAGAGGATTTTGGGGAGATGGTGCGAGGGCGTTTTCGGCTTGGAGGTCTCGTGAGCGGGGGAGATTACGTTCAGGCTCAACGTGTGCGTAACGTGATCAAGCGCGAGTTCGCCGAAGTGTTGAAGACTGTGGATGTCATCGCGACGCCCACGATGTCAACTCCGCCTGCGTCCTTTGCGACGGCAAGCTCTCGCAACACCTCCAGTCTGAGGAGTCTCACAGGGCCATACAACCTGACAGGGATGCCCGGAATCTCGGTTCCGTGCGGTCTGACGCCCGACGGCCTGCCTGTAGGCTTCCAGATAGGCGGAAAACCTTTCGACGAACCGACGGTGTTCCAAGTAGCCTATGCCTATCAGCAGAGTGTCAGACTGTACGAGCGGAGGCCGCCGGAGTTGGATTGAGGGGGACGAGACGAGGTGTCAGGTTTTCAGGTGTCAGGGACTTTGCGATTCTGAAACCGCAGTTGAATGATCTGGTCGGAAGGCAAACAACGGTTGTGCTTCAAGCGACCAGATGCTTCGCCTTGGCGATTCTGGGCATCTGGAAGATTTCGGGTAAGACCAGAGGTATGCTTGACGCATGATCAATTTACCGAAACTGAGGCGACCGCCGTCTGCGGTCGCAATCGACTTGGATGGAACTCTTCTAGATAGTCGGCCGCAACTGTCCATGCGCAGTCGAGCCGCAATTTACCAGTGCCTCGCTCAAGAGATTCCGATTGTCATTGCTACGTCGCGCCCTGCACGAACGGTGTATCGGCTATTAGGCGAAGAGCTAGTGAACGAATGTTCGCTTGTGCTCATGAATGGAGCGCTCGCCATGGGTGCGCCGCCTCTATCTGGCGCCTTGCGCGAGGCACTGCCCTCATCGGTCGCTCGTAGCCTTGTCGAGTTAATACTGGACCTGATGCCCGATGTCCGAGTCGTGATAGAGTTGAATGGTCAGGAATTTGGGGCAAATACGCGGTTCGACGATGACCTACTGTGGCGCAGCAATTTTGCGACTCCTGACATGGTCTTGACCCTCGAACAAGCCCTGCAACGACATCCAACAAAGGTAGCGGTGAACGGCCTGGGCCATGATCTCTCACTGGTGGCCGCAGAGGTCTCCAGTCAATTCGGCGACGACTTG